>NZ_JBSWYX010000012.1:0-185405 GCF_056161345.1 Salipiger sp. ABF4_146
CCTTCGCGGATGACTTCGGAAAGAACCTTGCAGGCGGCCGACCGGAACGACAAACTGAACGAGCGCAGGGGATCAATTAAAGAACCTACATCCCCATGCGGCGCGGCTTTCTCTACCTCGTCGCAATCATGGACTGGGCGACGCGCCGAGTGCTGTCCTGGCGGCTCTCAAACAGTTCGGCATGAGGCCGCCATGGGTCCGAGGCCCATGCCGGACGGACACCGAGTTCTGCATCGAGGCGCTGGAAGATGCATTTCGGCTTCATGGGCGGCCCGAGATCTTCAACACCGATCAGGGCAGCCAGTTCATCAACTCGCGCTTCACTCAGCCCTTGCTGGACGCGACGGTGAAGGTCTCCCCTCTCGGCAGATTGCTTCGCAATCGCCTGCCGGGCAATGCATGGACGGTCGAGGACGATGGATGGACAACGTCATGATCGAACGGCTATGGCGGTCGCTGAAATACAAGAGCGTCTAGCTCCACGCCTTCGAAACCGGGTCTGCGGCCCGGGCAGGCATCGGCAAGCGGATGTCCTTCTACAATCCTGATTCATTGCGCCCATCTCTCTATGTCTCTGAAGTAAATAGGTTTTGCTGATCGGGGTGCGATCCGGTGGGGTGTTTGGGGTTCTGCCGGGCGCGCTGGGTGAATTGCTGGGCTGGCGGTTTGCCGAGTTCCGCGCGGGCGAAGATCCACGGACCGTCCGGTAACGGATGAACGCCCTCGATGCTGCCGGCTTCGGCGGCGAGTCTTAGTGTCTTGGTCGTGACGCCGAGCAGGCGCGCGGCGTTGGTCAGGTTGAGCCAGGGTTCGGTGCCGTCGGGAGCCGGGCGGAACACCGGGATCTTGTGATGCGACCTGAGTGCGGAGACCCGCTCCCGGGTCCATCGGTTGCCATGACCGGTCAGCAGACCGTTTCGATTTAGGATGCCGGCGATCAGATCGTCGGAGGCCAAGAGAACGAGCTGACGTACCGCCGCGATGATCTCGGGTGCTGTACTGTTGCGCTGGCCTCGACGCCGCTTCGGCAGGCGCAGTTCGGTATGCACGCCGCCGATCCAGTGGATCAGAAGGACGATCTCGGAGGCGTCGTCGTCGATGTCGGCGACCACCTCGAGGATGACGGTGCGCACGATGCGCTTCTTGAGCCGGGCATCGGTCGTTGGCGCCTCCCAGACAGTGCGAAGGTCCGTGCCGAGCGCGGCGGCATCCAGCGCCGCCAAGGAGGAAGGCCTGGGGGTGGCAGAATCATGCGCGGCGATCTTGGCCTCAATCTCGGCGGCGCGTGCGAGGGCGCGGTTCCACCGCGCTTCGAGTTCTGCCGCCACAAGTCGGTTCTCGGGATCGGCTGCATCATACTGGCGGAAGGCGCGGTCGGCACCGTAGCGGGCAGCTTCGAGGTCTCGCGCCAACGCGTCGCGAACCTGATCGCGGCGACTGGCGACCTGCGCCTCGGCCTCGGCGGCCGCAGTGATGGCGCCCGGCTCGACCACCCGCAGCAGCGCATCCTTGATGGCATCGTCGACCCGCAGGCCACCGAAGGCGATGCAGCGCGGCTCGCCGTTGTCGAGCAGACCGCGCCAGCAGGAATAGCGCAGGATGTCGTGCTTGGCCCCAGTGTAGCGGACCGTCAGCTTGCGGCCACAGCGCCGACAGCGCAAGAGACCGGCGAGCAGGGCATCGCCGTGCTTGGGCGCCCCATGGTGCCGGCTCGTGGGGGTGTTGTCGCTGACCATCGCGCGGATCGCCTCTGCCCGTTCCCAACTGATATAACCTTCGTGTGCGCCGGGCTTCAGCGCCAGCCATTCAGCGCGCGGTTTGCGGCGGCTGCCGGTTCGCGGAACGGCCGCGCCGTGTCTCGGCACAACTCGGGTCTTACCATAGGCGTAGGCGCCGCCGTAGACCGGGTTCTCGATCATGCGGTGGATGGTGGCATAGGTTGGCCTGCGTCAGATCACGTCGCCATTGGCGTGTCTTGCGGGCAGGTCCAGCCCGTGCTCCAGGAACCAGAGCAGGGCCTGCCGCGCGCTGCCGAGCTCGGCCACCTTGTCGAAGACAAGGGTGATGGCCTCCTGGACGCGGCGGTCGGGGTCCTTCTCGAGCCTGTCGCCGGCCTTCACGAAGCCGACGGGAGCCGCAACGATCAACTCGCCGCGCCGGGCCTTCTCGTAACGGCCGGACAGCGACCGTTGCCGCAGCAGATCGAGCTCGTACTCGTTGAGACTTCCTTTCAAACCGAGAAGTAGACGGTCGTTGCCTTGGCGTGGCGCATATACCGCCTCTTGGTCGACCAGGACGGTGTCGACGACCCGGCACATCTCGATCAGCTGCTGCCAGTCGCGGCTGTTGCGCGCAAAGCGCGACGCTTCCCGCGCCGCGACCGCACCGACCTTGCCCAGGCAGACCTCGGCGACCATCCGGTCGCAGCCCGCCCGCGCAACGCCGCCCGCCGCGGACCGGCCAAGGTCGTCGTCGATCGTCTCGATGCAGGACCAGCCGAGCGTCGCCAGCCGGTCGCGCATCGCATATTGCAGAGCGCCGCTCTCGCGGTTGTGCAGCACCTGGTGGGCGGAGGACTGTCGCACGTAGAGGATCGCCTTGCGCTCCAGGTGGTGCGAACTGATCTTCTCATGCTTCATGTCGTGCCTCCGTCCGGCGAGGCGCCTGAGCGCCGGCGGCGTGGTCGAGGATCAGGCGGGTCATCAGTTCGGTCAGCGTTACCCGCGCCTCCTCCGGCAACGTCTGCCAGTGCGGCGCCGGGACCAGATCGGCGTCGCTGTGGTGAGTGAACAACTCGAGCTGTTGTGGTGCTGGTCGGCGTGGCATCGGCATCTCCCGGAATCGCCTGTTGGGAGCTCGATGTTGCGCTCGAATCTGGCATTTGCGATGCGCCATCACGAACGCCGGCCGCATCGTGCAGCAATGCCGCCAGAGCACGCAAAGCCGCCACTGAGGCAACCGGCGTCACCGCGACTTGCCAGCACTGGAAGGCCGCCCGATCGAACATCCAGACGGGAACCTCCAGCCGTCGGTCCGACGAGATACCGCTCAGGCTACAGCGAAACGCAGCCCAGCCCGCCTTCGCGATCACCTCGTGTACGTGAACAACTCGCCTCGTCCAGGGGTGCCAAGGGTAGAGCCCCTCGCGCTCCTCGGTCCCGTGGGTGTTCTGTGATTGAGTTGTACAATACGGACCGCCCGCATTCGGCACTTGGAGGCAGAACACCGATCTAGGCCGATCAGGGCCCCGGCCTCAAGGCGGCAGCATAATCAAGAGGCAAGCTTAGCAGCGCCGCAAACGTGTCCGCGAAATGGGGTCCACCTCACCCTCGCCGCTCGGTTCCAGAGCCGCCCGTAGCTTGTCGACGTTCTCGCGCCCCTTGGCAGCGACAAAGCCAAACTCGGCGAGATGTCCGCGCAAGGCGTTGATTGTCTGCGTCCGTTGCCCGACCAGAAGATTACGCAGCCGAAAGATCATGCCGAGACCCTGCTGCTCCGGTGTCTTCACCTCGACGAAACGCATGGTTGGTCGACTGGCCGCCTCCGCGATGGCCTCGGCATCCGCCATGTCGTTCTTCTGGTTCTTCAAATACGGCTTGACGAACTTCGGGGCGATCAGGCGCACCTCGTGCCCGATCGGCACCAACGTCCGCGCCCAATAATGAGCTGTCGCGCAGGCATCCGTGGCAACAAGGCATCCGGGATGCCTCTGCATGAACGCAAGAAACTGTTTGCGCGACAGCTTCTTGCGAAACACGACTTCGCCTTCCGCTGTCGCTCCGTGCAATTGAAAGACCTGCTTCGCCAGGTCAACGGCGATGATCGAGACTTCCTTCATAGCCGTTTCCTTCTGATCCTTCATGGATCAACCTGGCACAAGTGCCGGCAGGAGGGGCTAGCCAACCCTCCATCAAAGCCCCGCCACGAGGTGAAAAGCCCCCCGACGTCAGAACCGGCGGCGGGGTTGCGGGGCACCGGTGATGCCCTCCCAGAAAGCATCGGCGCGCTTTTCAAAAGTCGCCGCCTCACGCGCGTCGCTTTGGTAGAATGCGCCTTGCGGGACCCCCGGCGCATACTCCTGTTCGACCCAGCCGCGTGGATCGTCGTGGGGGAACTTGTAGCCCACGTGGCCAAGGCTCTCGGCGCCCTTGTAATGCGCATCGCGCAGGTAGAGCGGGACCGCGGCGGGCGCTTCGCTGGTCACGTGTCCGAGCGCCGCGCCGATGCCGCGCGCCACCGAACCCGACTTCGGCGCGCGGGCGACATGCAGCGCGGCGTGGGCAAGGATGATCTGGCATTCGGGATAGCCGATCTTTTCCACCGCCTGCGAGGCGGCGACGGCGGTCTGCAGCGCGGTATTGTCGGCAAGACCGACGTCCTCGGAGGCATGGATCATGATGCGCCGTGCGATGTAGCGCGGGTCTTCGCCGCCATGGATCAGCCGGGCCAGCCAGTAGAGCGTGGCATCGGCGTCCGAGCCGCGCATGGATTTCACGAAGGCCGAGACCACATCGTAATGCTGATCGCCCGAGCGGTCGTGGTTGATCGCCGCCGCCTCATAGGCCTCTTCGATCATCGTATCGCTGACCTCGACCGTGCCGTCATGTCCGACGGCAAGGCTTTCCAGCGTGGTCAGCGCGCGCCGCGCGTCGCCGCCCGAGCGCCCGGCGATCAGCCGCCGCTGCTCGGGGCGCAGGCGCACGTCGATGCCCTGCGCCGCCAGATGATCGACGCCGCGCTGCACCACCTGCTCCATCTCCTCGATGCTCAGCGGTTCTAGCTTGAGAATGACCGAACGCGAGACCAGCGCGGGCGGCAGCGCGTGGTAGGGGTTGCCGGTGGTGGCGCCGAAGAAATCGGCGGTGCCTTCCTCGCAGATCGACAGCAGGTCATCGGCCTGCGTGGCCGAGAAGCGATGCACCTCGTCGACGAAGATCAGCAGCGGGCGGATGCGCGCCTCGTCGGCGATCTTGCGCAGTTCCTTCACCCCGTCGCGGGTGGCGTGCAGCGGGCGGAATTCCTTGCCCAGCATATTGCCGACGGCGCGGGCGATGGTGGTCTTGCCGATGCCCGGCGGGCCATAGAGGATCAGACTGCCGAGCGCGTTGGCCGCGATCCGGCGGCGCAGGATGGAGCCCGGCTTGACCAGCTTCGGCTGGCCGATGATGTCGTCCAGTGTCTCTGGGCGCAGCGCGGCGGCAAGCGGGGTACGGCCGAGCCTCGGGCCGGTGTCGAAAAGATCGCTCATGGTCGGGGTCTCATCTGCGGGCGTTGCCCGATGCGCTAGCAGATACGGCGGGGGCGGGCAAATGCGGGCTGATCGGCCTATCAATCTTGCTTCTAGTCCCTGTCCTTTGCCCGCTGACCTGCTAGACGTTTGCGCACCTTGGCGCGCCCGTCTCGCGGGGCGCGCCTTGCCCATCCAAGGAGTGCCCGATGACCGATTACGTCTTTGCCCCGCAAGAAACCCCCAGCGTCGCCGTTGCAGGCAGCGAAGCGCGCTTTCCGCTGCGCCGCATCTTCTGCGTCGGGCGCAACTACGCCGAGCACGCGCGCGAGATGGGCCATGATCCGGACCGCGAGCCGCCGTTCTTCTTTGACAAGCCGATCGACACGATCGCCGAGGCCGGCGATGCGATCCCTTATCCGCCGGCGACCGCCGATCTGCACCACGAGGGCGAACTGGTCGTGGCACTGGGGCAGGGCGGAACGGATATTCCCGAGGACAAGGCGTTGGACTGTGTCTGGGGCTATGCCGCGGGCATCGACCTCACGCGCCGCGACGTGCAGGCCGAGGCGAAGAAGAAGGGCCGGCCGTGGACCATGGCCAAGGGCTTTGACTACGCGGCGGTCTGCGGTCCGGTGCACCCGGTGGCGCAGGTCGGGCATCTCGACGCGGGCAGGCTGCGGCTGGCGGTCAACGGCGAAGAGCGGCAGAACGGTGATCTGGCGCAGATGATCTGGTCGGTGCCGGAAGTGATTTCCTTCCTGTCGGGGCTGGTTGAACTGAAGCCGGGCGATCTGATCTACACCGGCACGCCCGCCGGGGTCAGCGCGCTGGAGCGCGGCGACACCTGCGCGGTGGAGATCGAGGGACTGGCGCCGCTGGAGATCTCCATCGGCTGAAGACGGCCGCAGGGCCCGACAAAAGCAAAAGCGCCAGCCGGATCGGCTGGCGCTTTTCTGTTTTGAAAGAGGCCGAGTGGCTGGGTCAGCGGCGGCGGAACTCTGTCCAGATGAAGAGCCCCCAAGCGGCCAGCACCATCAGCGCGAGACCGGCCCAGGTGAGCGCGTAGCTCAGGTGGGCGTTGCGGAAGCTGACCACCGTCTGCCCGCCGCGCGGCCAGGCCTGCGCGTCCTCGCCCCGGTCTTGATCGACGAAATAGGGCGCGGCGTTCTCGAAGCCTTTGGCCTGGGTGATTGAGCCGATGTCGCGGCGGTACCACTGGCCGTTCTCTGGATCATTGTCGCGCGAAAAGAGCCAGCCCTGGCTTTCCGAGATGCGCAGCAGGCCAGAGACGGTCTGTGTGCCTTCGGGCGCGTCGCGCGTGGCGGGGTCTTTCAGTTGCTCCGGCACCAGCCCGCGGTTGACCATGACCACCGTGCCGTCGTCGCGGCGCAGCGGGGTCAGTATCCAATAGGCGGGGCCGAAGTCGGCCGGGGTGTAAATCTGCACTTCCTCTTCGTTGAGGAAGGTGCCGCTGAGAGAGACATGCCGGTACTCGGCGCTCTCGGCGGTGATCCCGGCCCAGTCGTCCGGGCCGGGGGCGGGGGCGGGCGCGGCATCGACCCGCGCCTCGACCCTCTCGATCAGAGCGACCTTCCAGTGCAGGCGCTGAACCTGCCAGATCGCCAGCGAGGCGAAGCCGATAAGCGCCGCAAGCGCCACCAGCGTCACCACCGCGATGAGCGGCCAGCGGCGGCGCTGCGCGCCGGGCTTATGCGCCGCCGCGCCCATCAGTTGTGCCCCGCGCCGTGCTCGCCGGACATGCTTGCGCCCGGCGTGGCTTCGGGGTCCATCACCATGTTGCCTTCGCTCATCGGCATCATGTTCTCGTTCATATTGTGCATGACCCAGAGCGAGCCCGCCAGAACGATGCCGACGATGACCACTGCAAGAACGGTGGCCGCCATGGTCCAGCCGCCTTCGGTGTCGTTCTTGAGGTGCAGGAAATACACCAAGTGAACGATGATCTGGATCGCGCCCAGACCCATGATGATGCCGATCAGCCAGATGGGCGACATGTCGGTTTCCATCATCACCAGAGCGAAGGGGATGACTGTCAGGATCACCGCGAGGGCGAAACCGGTCATCAGCGTGCCCATGGTGCCGTGCGATGCTTCGGAATGTGCGCTCATCAGATCAACCTCACCAGATAGACGAAGGAGAACACCCCGATCCAGACCAGATCGAGGAAGTGCCAGAACATGCTCAGCGTCGACAGGCGCTGCATGTTGGCCGGGATCATGCCTTTCATGCGGATCTGCGCGATCATCACCACCAGCCAGATCAGGCCGAAGGTGACGTGCAGACCATGGGTGCCGACGAGCAGGAAGAACGCCGACAGGAAGCCCGAGCGGTCCGGGCCCGCGCCGATGTGGATCAGGTGATTGAACTCGTAAAGCTCCATCGCGATGAAGCCGAAGCCCAGCACCCCGGTGACCACCAGCCACAGGGTGGTGCCATCCATGTCGTGCTTGTCGGCCTTGAGCATGGCGAGGCCGAAGGTCACCGACGAGAACAGCAGCAGCGCGGTTTCGACGGCGACGAAGCCCGGCTCGAACAGGTCCTTCGGACCCGGACCGCCGGCGAAGTTGTTTCCCAGCACTGCATAGGTCGCGAACAGCGTCGCAAAGATGATGCAGTCGCTCATCAGGTAGATCCAGAACCCGATGGGCGTGGGGCTCTCGTGGTGATGATCGGGGTGGTGGTCGGGGCCGTCAGGCCCCTCCACACGTCCGGTCAGCGGAGTGTCAAGCATGGTCATGCTGCACCTCCCTTCGCTTCAGTCTCAGCGACGGATGCCGCCGGGATCCAGTGATCCTGGTTATAGTTGAAGGTGTGCGCGATCGCGGTCGCGACGATTGCCACGAAAGAGATCACGGCGAGCCACCAGATGTACCAGACCATCGCAAAGCCGAAGACCAGAGCCATGGCGGCGATGATGACGCCGGTGGCCGTGTTGTTCGGCATGTGGATGTCGGCGTAGTTGGTGGACCACTTGAAGCCGTCCTGCTTCATTTTCCAGAAGGCGTCGCGGCCGGAAACCACCACATCTTGCGGGAAGTTGTACTTGGCCGGCGGCGATTGGGTCGCCCAGTCGAGGGTTCGCGCATTCCACGGGTCGGGACCGCAGGCCAGTTCCTTGCGCCGCAGGATCGACACGGCGAAGTTGATGAAGCCACAGGCGATGCCGCAGGCGATCAGCACCGCGCCGAAGGCGGCGACGATGAAGTAGATCTGCCAAGCTTGGTCCATGTAGCTCTGCAGGCGGCGGGTCACGCCCATCAGGCCGAGCGCATAGAGCGGCATGAAGGCAAAGTAGAAGCCCACGCACCAGAACCAGAAGGTCCGGCGGCCCCATTTGTCGTCGAGCTTGAAGCCGAAGGCCTTGGGCCACCAGAAGGTGACGGCGGCATAGACCCCGAACACCACGCCGCCGATGATGACGTTGTGGAAGTGCGCGACGAGGAACAGCGTGTTGTGCAGCTGGAAGTCAACCGGCGGAACCGCCAGCAGAACGCCGGTCATGCCGCCGATGGCGAAGGTCACGATGAAGCCGGTGGTCCAGAGCATCGGGACCTCGAACTGCACGCGGCCCTTGTACATGGTGAACAGCCAGTTGAAGACCTTCACGCCGGTGGGCACCGCGATGATCATCGTGGTGATGCCGAAGAAGGTGTTCACATTGGCGCCGGAGCCCATGGTGAAGAAGTGGTGCAGCCACACGACGAAGGACAGAACCATGATGCAGGCGGTTGCCCAGACCATCGTCTTGTAGCCGAACAGCGGCTTGCCCGAGTAGGTCTGCACGATTTCCGAGAACACGCCGAAGATCGGCAGGATCAGGATGTAAACCTCCGGGTGACCCCAGATCCAGATCAGGTTCACGTACATCATGGCGTTGCCGCCAAGATCGTTGGTGAAGAAGTGGAAGCCGAAGTAACGGTCGAGCGTCAGCATGGTCAGCGTGGCGGTCAGCACAGGGAAGGCCGCGACGATAAGCACGTTGGTGCACAGCGAGGTCCAGGTGAAGACCGGCATGTCAAAGAGCTTCATGCCCTTGGCGCGCATCTTGAAGATGGTGGCCAGCAGGTTCACGCCCGAAAGCGTCGTGCCCACACCGGCGATCTGCAGCGCCCACAGGTAGTAGTCCACCCCCGGTCCGGCGGCAAAGGCCGATCCGGAAAGCGGTGGGAAGGCCAGCCAGCCAGCACGGGCAAACTCACCGATGAACAGCGAGATGTTCACCAGCAGCGCGCCTGCCACGGTCATCCAGAACGAGAAGTTGTTGAGGAACGGGAAGGCCACGTCGCGGGCACCGATCTGCGTCGGCATGACGTAGTTCATGATGCCGGTGATGAAGGCCATCGCCACGAAGAAGATCATGATCACGCCGTGCGCGGTGAACACCTGATCGTAGTGGTGCGGGGGCAGGTAGCCCTCGGCGCCGCCGGCCGCGAGCGCTTGCTGGGCGCGCATCATCAGCGCGTCGGCAAAGCCGCGGATGAACATGATGAAGCCAAGCACCATGTACATGATGCCGATCTTCTTGTGGTCGACGCTGGTGATCCAGTCACGCCAGAGCGGACCCCAGAGTTTGAAGTAGGTCATCAGGATCAGCGCGGCGATGCCGCCCAGAACGATGGCCGAAAAGGTGCCGACAAGGATCGGCTCGTGTAGCGGAATCCAGTCGAGAGTCAGCCGGCCGAAGATCGGCGACCAGGTCTCGGGGGCTTGGACGTGTCCTTCAGTGGCCATCGTGCGCCTCTCCCTCATGGGTGTTCATGGACAGGTTCACACCGTCCTCGTGGCCCTCGTGTGCGGGGGCTGCGGGTTCGGACGGGGTGCCGATCGGGTTGCCGTAGACATCGATCGCGCGCTGCTCGTCGTACTCGTACATGTGCTTGTTGGCGATGCCTTCGAGGCCGCCGCCGCCCATCTCGTCCTGCATCATCATCTGATCCATGCAGACCTTGCCCTGCTCGACGCAGAGACCGCGGATGCGCTCGAAAAGGCCTTCGTCAACCGTGCCGTAATAGCGCACGTCTTCCGCCATCGTCGGCACCTCGAGGTCGAGGTAAGACGCGCGGGTCAGCGCGTCTCCCGACGCGCGGGCGGTTTCCACCCACTGGTCGAAGTCGGCATCGCTCATCGCTTCGGTGTCGAAGCGCATCTCGGCAAAGCCCGGGCCGTTGTAGTGCGCGGCCTGGCCGTGGAAGGTGCCTTCCTCATCGGCGATGAGGTGCAGCTTCGTCTCCATGCCGGCCATGGTGTAGATCATGCCGCCGAGCGCGGGGACCGAGAAGGTGGTCATCACGGTCGAGGAGGTCAGGCGCAGGTTCAGCGGACGCCCGGCGGGGACCGCCAGTTCGTTGACCGAGGCAACGCCCAGCTCGGGGTAGATGAACAGCCATTTCCAGTCGAGGGACACGACCTCGACCTCGAGCGGCTCACCGATCTCGGAACCGATTTCCGACGCCTGCAGCGGGCGGTACGGGTCGAGACGGTGGGTGTAGATGTAGGTGTAGACGCCAAGGATGGCGACGATGATGATCGGCACCCCCCACAGCACATATTCCAGACGCGTCGAGTGCGCCCACGTGGGGGCGTAGTCGGACTGGTCCGGACGGTCCGCGCGGTAGCGCAGCGGGAACCAGATGGCCATGAAGATGACCGGGATGATCACGATCAGCATGAGCAGGGTCGAAATGACCAGCAGATCACGCTGCTCGGCGGCCACCCAGCCCGACGGGGCCAGCACGTCGTACTGGCACGCCGACAGGCTCGCGACCGCTCCCAGCAGGATCGGAATTTTGAACGATAGTCTCAAGTCAGCCTCGCAAGTCTTTCCGGGCCGACAGGTGAGAGGAGGAGGCCAGCCCGGGAGAAGAGTTCGGGCGCACTCAGCACGGGCGCGTCCGGTATAAGGTGGCACGCGCGTAGAATGCTGCGAGCGCGAACCGAATAGGTCATTCCGTCGCACATCTTTGCCGATCAGCTGTCTGTGACGGAACGTGCGGCGCAGCGACTCGCTCGCTGCGCGCGCTGGAAATAGACCGGGAAAGTGCGTACTTTCTAGCGAAAACATGCGGAAAGCCGCAGGATTTTCACGCTGCTGTGGACACGGCCCCCGGCAAACGCTTGGGCAAAACCTTGCCGGTGCCCGCAGCGCCTCGGGTTCGCAGCTCCGTGGCTGACACAAAAAATTGAACAAAAGGTTCCGCAGCTTGCATGGTGTTCGGCGGGACGCCCGCGCACAGGAGGTGCGGGTTCTCGCAGACTCGCGCCGAGCACTGGCAAAGATTCGCCGCCGCTTGGCTGCCGCCGGGGAATGGTCTAAGCCGACCGCACACAGGGCTCCGGGTGCCGGGGCCGCCTGACACCGACTTTTGTCCTTAGGAGAGCCTCTTGTCCGACGCCAGCCCGATGACCGCTTTTGCCGCCGCACTGCAGCAATCTTTCGAGACCGGCCGCCGTTTCGCCCCCGCGGCGGACATGGCTGTGCCGCACGAGCGCGATGACTGTCTTGTGGTGCAGCAACTGGTGTCCGAAGCGCGCGGCGCGGTGGCGGGGTTCAAGGTTGGCGCCGGGAAGGGCGCGCTGGCACCAACTGTGGCGCCAATCGCCGCGGCGGATGTGGTGGCCGATGGCGGCACCGTCACGGTCCGCGGCCAGATGGGCATCGAACTGGAGGTGGCCTTCGAACTGCTGAAGCCGCTTCCCGCGAACGGCCTGCCTGCGCCGGTTCAGGAATACTTTGCGCCGCGTGTGGCGATCGAACTGGTGGACACCCGTCTCGAAGGCGCAGCGGCGGGCGAGCCGGCGCTCAAGCTGGCGGACATGCAGGTCAACGCGGGCTTGGTGCTTGGACCGCGGGTCGATGCGTGGGACGGCAGCGATTTCGGGACCGTGGCCGCGTGGTGCGACGCGGGCGAGACGCGGCTTCTGGACGGAGAGGCGACGGTGCCCGGCGGCTCGGCGCTGGCCAACCTCCGGCTGCTCTGCGAGGTGCTGGGCGATCACTGTGGCGGGTTGCAGCCGGGGCAGGTGGTGATCACCGGCTCGCTGTGCGGGCTGCCCTATTTCCCGGCCGGAACCGCAGTGTCGGGCCGTATCGATGGGCTGGGCGAGGTCTCGGTCTCTCTCGTCTGAGCCGGCGCAGCGCATCACGCCAGTTCGCAAAAAAGGGCCCGGCAGATGCCGGGCCTTTCGCGTTGATGTGGTGCGCTCAGCGCAGGTAGGACATCGGATCGACGCTGTCGAAGCCCTTGCGCACCTCGAAGTGCAGGAAGGCGGGGTCGGCGGCGCGCACCGAGCCGATGGTCTGCCCGCGGCTTACGGCATCGCCCTTTTCGACCTGCAGCCCGTCAAGGTGGGTATAGATCGACAGAAGCTCGTCGGGGTGGCGGATCACCACGATCTGGACGTTCTCGGTGTTGCGGGTGATCGCGGCGACGGTGCCGCTGGCAGCGGCCTTCACGGCGGTGCCCGCCGGGGCCGAGATGTCGATGCCTTCGTTCCGGCCCTTCGAATACTCGCGCACGATAGAGCCGTTCACCGGCATCGCCATCAGCGCGTTGGAGTTCGTGACGCTGGCTTGACCGATGTCGGCGACGGGTTGCGACGGCGTGCTTGCGGCGCTGGCGGTCTGTGCCGCGCGCGACGGTTCGTCCTGCGGCAGCGGCTGGCTGGAGGACGGCGGCTCTGGCGTCGGCGAGCCGCTGCCCGGCGACACGGTCACGCGCTCGGCGCGGGTCGCCTGCTGCTCGACCACGGGGATCATCAGATACTGCCCCTCGCGCAGCGTGAAGTTGGAATCGAGGCCGTTCCATTCGCCCAGCGATTTTGGCGTCACGCCATAAAGACGGGCGATGGTATAGGCGGTCTCGCCGCGCTGCACCTTGTGGCGGATCGGTTCGGCGCCGGTCGCAGCGGTGCTGCCGGTCGGTGCGGGCGCCAGCGTCGAGGATGTGACGGCGGTGGCGCGCGACGGGTTGGTCGCGGGGGCGCTGTCGATCGCGTTGCCCGCAAGCGCGGCGATATCGACGTTGCCGCCGGTGGGTTCGGCAACCCGGCGCGGCAGGGCAAGCACTTCGCCGTCGCGCAGCACGTCGTCGGCCTGCATGCCGTTGAACCGCGCAAGCTCGCCCGCGGGCAGGCCGACGCGGCTGGCAACAGCGGCGACACTGTCACCGCGCTGCGCCACGGCCACCTGATAGTTCGGGTAGGAGATCACGCCGCGGGCGTCGGGCTCGGGGCGGTCGGCGGTGCTGGCGGACAGCGCCGCCTGCGAAGTGTCGACCGTGCCGCCCATGCGGCCACGCATGTCGTAGTCGAGCGGACCGGAGCAGGCCGCCAGCAGGGCGGCTGCGGCCAGCGGCCCGGCGATGCGGGCGGAGGAATTGCGGAGGCTGTCGTCCATCTGTCTCGATCCTCAACTGCGCCCCTTGTGCCGGGACGTCTCGTAAATGGCTCTCGGCGGCGGTCAGCTCTCTTTGGCCAGACCTTCCACCAGCGGCACGAAGCGCACGGGGCGCAATTCGTCGTAATCAAAGCCCTGTTCCGTGCGCGTCACCCGGATCAGGTGCTGCACGGTGTCGGACTGCCCCACGGGCAACACCATGATACCGCCAATCCGCAGCTGGGCCAAGAGCGGGCCGGGCGGGTCCTCGGCGGCGGCGGTCACCAGAATGCGATCAAACGGCGCCTGCTCTTGCAACCCGAAGCTGCCGTCGGCGGTGAAGGCGGTGATGTTCGACAGATCAAGCGTGTCGAAGACCTTGCGCGCCTCCAGCACGAGGCGGCGATGGCGGTCGACGGTATAGACCCGGCGCGCCAGCTGGCTGAGGATGGCGGCCTGATAGCCAGAGCCGGTGCCGACCTCGAGCACCTTGTCGCGGTTTGACACGTTCAGCGCCTGCGTCATCAGCCCGACGACCGAGGGCTGCGAGATGGTTTGCCCGCAAGGGATGGGCAGCGGCATGTCCTCATAGGCGCGGTCGGTGAAATAGCCCTTCACGAAGAGGCCGCGGTCGATCTTCTCCATCGCCTCCAGCACGAGGCTGTCGGTCACCCCGCGTGAGCGCAGGGCAAACAAGAGCTGCATCTTGGCTTCGGCGTCGAAACTCATGCGAAGGCGTCCTCCAGCCCCGCGAGCGCATCGTGGGCAGTGAGGTCGGCTCGCATCGGCGTGACCGAGATGTAGCTATCGAGGTTGGCGGCGGCATCGGTGCCAGCGGGTGCGGGCTGGCGCTGGTCGCCGCCGCGGATCCACAAAAAGCGCCGGCCCGAGGGCGACATATGTGGCTCGACCGCATAATTGGTGCCGGCGCGGCGACCCTGCGGCACGACGCGGGTGCCCAGCACTTCGGCGGCAGGGCAGGGCGGGAAGTTGACGTTCCAGAACAGCCGGTAGTCGCCATCAGCTTCGGTGCCCGCGGAGAGAATGCGGCGGACCACCTCGGCGCCATGTGCGGCGGCGCCCTCGAAGGGGTTCTCCAACTCGCGGGTGCGCGGGCCGAGGTATTGCGACAGGGCGATCGACGGCAGCCCCTGCAGCGCGCCTTCCATGGCGCCGCCGAGCGTGCCGGAATAGAGCGCGTTCTCGGCGGCGTTGTTGCCGCGATTGACTCCCGAGAGTACCAGATCGGGCGGGCACGCCTTCATCACGTCGTGCAGCCCGGCCAGCACGCAATCGGCGGGGCTGCCCTCGGCGGCCCATCGGCGCGGCCCCATCTGCGCGATCATCATCGGGTGGGTGTAGCTGATGCAATGGGCGACGCCCGATTGCTCGAAGGCCGGGGCGACAGTCCAGACCTCGCCATCCGGTCCGGCGACCTCTTCGGCGATGGCGTGCAGCACGGTCAGCCCCGGGGCGTTGATGCCGTCGTCGTTGGTGATGAGAATGCGCATGAAGTGGGGTCCCTGTTATGGGACTTGCATAGGGAATGGCCTGCGGCGGGGCAAGGCACACCACGGCTGCAAGGCGGCGCTGATGCGATCCGGTCTCAGGTGTGTCCCAGAAGTAGCGCGCGGCGCCCGTTGGCGCGGCAGCAATGGTGCCGCGCGCGCACGCCTGTTACGCGAGGCCCAGTTCAGACAGCAGCCGCGCCGCCTCGGCGTAGGGTGAGGCCAGCGCCTCTTTGTCCTCACCGGGGTGGAACCGCATGCGGGTGGTGGTGTTCATCGGCAGCGGCTGCACGATGTCCACCTGCGGGCCGATCTTGGCGCTTTCCGCCTGCCAGCTGCGGGCCAGCGCAATCTGCGCACCCTTGGTGGTGCCGTAGGCGCCGTAGAATCTCTCGCCGGTGTGATCGTCCGCGAAGAAGACCGCGCGCCCGGTCTCGCCCAGCAGCGGCGCGATAAAGGGGATCAGCACGCCGGTCGCCGTCAGGTTGGTGGCGATGGACTTTTCGAGGTCCTTGGCGTCGAGATGGCTGGTCGGGGTCAGCGGCGCCGCATGCACAGCGGTGTGCAGCCAAAGCGCCGCACCGCCCCAGCGATCGTAGATCGAGCGGCACAGCTGCGCCATGGCATCGGATTTGGTGATGTCCATCGGGGCCAGCGTAGCGGCACCGCCGCGGGCCTTGATCCGGTCGTCGAGATCTTCGAGACCGCCGATCGTCCGACCGACGGCAACCACGTGATAGGACGGCGCAAGAGCTTCGGCGAGGGCAAAACCCAGCCCGCGCGAGGCTCCGGTGACAAGGGCGATCTGTTCACTCATGACCGTTCTTTCTCTGGGCGGCGCGGGAATGTCAATTGCCGTGCGTTGTCATGCGGCTCACCGCAATCACCCGGCGCTGGTCAGGGCACCTCGAGCCATTGCGCGGCGCCGCCGCTGGAGAGGGCGATACGGTCTTCGTCGATGGCGACAACCTTCTGCCGACCGATGCGCGAGCCAACCCCGACGATCACCACCCGGCCACTGGACAGGCGCACCAAGGCCCGGGGATCGCGTTGCGAGCCGCGCACGCCAAGCAACGCAAGGCCGCGCGGCAGAGGTGCTTTGGTCGTCGCGCTGGATGCGACTTTGCCGGGGGTGGAACTTGCCATGGCCGTCTCTCCTTTTCGTGCCGCGGTGGGTGCCGCAAATTAAGGAAGGCAGGCAGACATAAAAAAGGGGGACGTGTGGTCACGTCCCCGTGGGGTGCCTGTCACGTTGCGTCATAGGCCGAGTTCGGCTGGCGCCCCGGCGACGGGGCGCGCAGCCGCCGCGTCACTCCGCCGCGGTCTTGAGCTTGAAGCCCTTCTCGATCATATCCGCCGGCTCGACCGGGTATTCGCCCGAGAAGCAGGCGTCGCAATATTGCGGGCAGGCGTTGTTGCGTCCGGTCTCTCCGGCACCCACGGCACGGTAGAGACCGTCGAGCGAGATGAACTTTAGGCTGTCGACGCCCAGATGCTCGCACATCTCTTCTTCGGACATGGTCGCGGCGAGCAGTTTCTCGCGCTGCGGAGTGTCGACGCCGTAGAAGCACGGCCACGCGGTGGGCGGGCTGGCGATGCGGAAGTGCACTTCAGCAGCGCCGGCATCGAGGATCATCTCCTTGATCTTGCGCGAAGTGGTGCCGCGCACCACCGAGTCGTCGACCAGGATCACCCGCTTGCCGCGAATGAGTGCGCGGTTGACGTTGAGCTTCAGGCGCACACCCATGTTGCGGATCTGCTCGGTCGGCTCGATGAAGGTCCGGCCCATGTACTGGTTGCGGATGATCCCCATGCCGTAAGGGATGCCACTCTCATGTGCAAAGCCGATGGCCGCCGGGGTGCCGCTGTCGGGCACCGGGCAGACGAGGTCGGCTTCGACCGGCGCTTCGCGAGCGAGTTCGACGCCGATCTGGCGGCGGGTCTCATAGACCGAGCGACCGCCGATGATCGAGTCGGGGCGCGAGAAGTAAACATGCTCGAAGATGCAGAATTTCGACGACTGCGACCGGAAGGGGCGGCGGCTCTCGACCTTGCCGCCCGAGATGACGACCATCTCGCCGGGCTCGATCTCGCGCACGTAGTCGGCACCGATGATGTCGAGCGCGCAGGTTTCCGAGCTGAGCACATACCCGTCATCGCCGACCTTGCCGAGCACCAGCGGGCGCACACCCAGCGGGTCGCGCACGCCGATGAGCTTGGTGCGGGTCATGGCGACCACCGAGAAGGCGCCTTCGACGCGGCGCAGCGCGTCTTCCATGCGGGCCGGGATGTCGCGCTGAAGCGAGCGCGCCATCAGGTGAATGATGCATTCGCTGTCCGACGAGCTTTGGAAGATCGAGCCGCGCTCGATCAGTTCGCGGCGCAGCGCCTCGGCATTGGTGATGTTGCCGTTGTGGGCGATGGCGGCACCGCCCATCGAGAACTCGCCGAAGAACGGCTGCACATCGCGGATCGCCGCGCCTTTCGAGCCGGCGGTCGAGTAGCGCACGTGGCCGATGGCCAGTTCGCCTGGCAGCGTTTCCATCAGCGAGGCGCGGGTGAAGTTGTCACGCACGTAGCCGAAGCGACGGGCCGAGTTGAACCCGTGGTCGGGGGCGTAAGAGACGATCCCGCCGGCTTCTTGTCCCCGGTGCTGCAACGCGTGCAGGCCGAGGGCGACGAAATTCGCCGCGTCGGTGACCCCGTTGACCCCGAACACGCCGCACTCTTCATGCAGCTTGTCGGCATCGACGGCGTCGAAATCAAAGGGATGAGCGGGGGGCATCTGGCGATCGGACAAGGGCAGCTCCGAATCCAATTAGGCTGGGGACAGCCCCCTCATACTGATATGGAGGGCCTGTGTCACGGAAGCTTCGCATATGCACGCCGCGCCGCGGCAAGGCAAGGGGGGCGCTAACACTTGTGCGCGACTTCGTGGCCGTAGCGTCACCCGTGCTGCTTTGGCCACGCATCAGTGCCCCGAGAGATGCGTTTCTAAAGCAAGAAAAAACCGCGCCCGAAAGCGCGGCTTTTGCGTGGTTATTTCTGTGTTATCTCTGTGCGCCGCATCGCCCCAGCGGGGACAGGCGATCAGGCGTCGCTGCCAGCCGGGGCTTCGCAGACGCCGACCAGCTGTTCGTACTGCAGGGTGATCCAGCCAAGCGCCGCCTCGGGGTTCTGATCCTCGATACGGTCGGTGAACTGCGAGAACACTGCGGCAGAGCGCGAGTCGTCGACCATCGGAATGTCCTGAGACGTGATCACCGTGTCGTAGACAAAGAAGGCGATGGCCACCAGCAGCACGCCCCGCGCCACGCCGAACAGAAAGCCCAAGCCCTGATCCAGCCCGCCAAGGGCCGAGCGCTGCACGAGGCTGGAAAACACCGGGGTGAACAGAGACACGATCACCAGCGCCAGCGCAAAGACCGCGGCGAAGGCGGCGATGATCGACAGCTCGCAGCTGTCTGCGAGGAAGTCGCCCAGAACCGGGATTTCCTTGACCAGCGGCTGCACCTGCGGCGCGAAGATGAAGGCAAGGATCGCCGCGACGATCCAGCCGAGGATCGCCAGTGCCTCGCGCACCAGCCCGCGCGAGTAGGCGAGCAGCGCCGACAGCACGATGACGAGCGCGACCACCCCGTCGATGATAGTGAATCCGTCCATGCGCCTCGCGCCCCTCGTCTTGTGCTTACTGTCTTGTGCGTACTGACCGATGCGGCGCCTCAACCGGCGCCGAACACCTCTCCTACCAATGTGACCAGATCGGGCATCTGGCTCAGCGACATGCCGCTTTTGCCCGTGGCCTTTCCGCCCTTTGGCAGGATCGCGTTGGAAAAACCAAGTTTTTGCGCCTCTTTCAACCTGTTTTCGGTCTGGCCCACCGGGCGCAGCGCGCCGGAGAGGCTGATTTCCCCGAAAACAACGGTTTCCGGCGGCACGGCAATATCTTCGCGCGCGGACAGCAGCGCCGCCGCGACGGCCAGATCCGCCGCTGGCTCGTTGATCTTCATGCCGCCGGCGACATTAAGGTAGACGTCGAGCCCGGCAAAGGGGATGCCGCAGCGCGCCTCCAGCACCGCAAGGATCATCGCCAGCCGCCCTCCGTCCCAGCCGACCACCGAGCGTCGCGGCTGCGACTGCGGGGTGGGGGCGACCAGCGCTTGAAACTCGACAAGCACCGGCCGGGTGCCCTCGATGCCGGAAAACACAACCGAGCCGGGCGCCGGCGTGCCGCGCTCGCTGAGAAACAGCGCCGAAGGGTTCAGCACCTCGGCGAGCCCGCCGCCGGTCATCTCGAAGACGCCGATCTCGTCGGCCGGGCCAAAGCGGTTCTTTACCGAGCGCAGGATGCGGAACTGGTGGCCGCGCTCGCCCTCGAAGTAGAGCACGGTGTCGACCATATGCTCGACCACGCGTGGCCCGGCGATCTGCCCGTCCTTGGTGACGTGGCCGACCATGATCACCGAGGTGCCGTGGCGCTTGGCAAAGGTGGTCAGCTCATGTGCCGCGGCGCGCACCTGCGCCACCGAGCCCGGCGCGCTGGCCACGTTGTCCACCCACATGGTCTGGATCGAGTCGACGATTACCAGCCCCGGCTTTTCGGCTTCGAGCGTGGTGAGAATGTCGCGCAGATTGGTCTCGGCGGCCAGTTGCACCGGCGCCTCGGCCAGTCCCAGACGCTGGGCGCGCATGCGCACCTGCGCCCGCGCTTCCTCGCCGGAGGCATAGATCACCTTCTGCCCGGCGCGCGAGAACGCCGCCGCCGCCTGCAGCAGCAGAGTGGATTTGCCAATGCCCGGATCGCCTCCCACAAGGATCGCCGAGCCCGGCACCAGTCCGCCACCCAGCACGCGGTCGAGCTCATCTATCTTCGACGCGGTGCGCGGCGGGGCGGCCTCGGTGGTGGCCAGATCCGACAGCGCCACCTTGCGCCCCCGCGTCGCGCCAAGCGCCTTTCCCGAGGGGCCCTGCGACAGCGGCACTTCTTCGGTGATGGTGTTCCATTCGCCGCAGGCATCGCATCGCCCCGACCATTTCGAGGTGATGTTGCCGCAGGACTGACAGACGAAATTCGGTGATGCTTTGGCCATGGCCGGTTTCTGCCCGCTTGCCGCGTCCGGTGCAAGCGCCGCTGCGAGATGGCCAAGCTCTTCTTCTCTTTGAAAATACGCCGGGGGTGAATGCGGCGCAGCCGCAGAGGGGGCAGCGCCCCCTCCGGCGCAGATCATTCTGCCGCGCGCGGCAGCGAGACGACGCGGTCAGGCGCTGGCGCTTCGGTCTCTTCGGGCACCGGGGCGTCGAGGCTGACCGTGGTTTCGGGCAGGATTTCCGGCAGGATATCCTCTAGCTCGTCGACCAGCCGGGCAAGCTGCGCCTGCGCAATCGACTCGTCCAGCTCCAGCCGCTCGTGCCAGCGCCGGATCTCGACAGCGGCGGTCTTCGCCTTCTCGATCCGCTGGTTGAAGTCCTCGACCTCCTGCTGACGCGCCACAAGAAAATCCTGTGCGCGCTGTACGTTGCGGTCGGAATAGGTGCGGGCCAGATCGCGCGAGACGTGGCTCATCTGCGCCGCAACCTCGAGCACCGAAGGCTCTAGTTCGGCCAGATCGGGGTGGTCGCGCAGGTAGGCGATACGCTCACGCACCGAATCGAACTCCGATTGCAGCTTGAACACACCCTCGCGGTCGGCACGATGCGACAGGGTATAGGCACGGGCAATGTCGCGCATACCGATCTGGAAGGATCGATGCGAGCGCTCCAGCGCCATGACATGCGCCGCGTTGGGCAAAAAGGACATCAGCACAAGGGCAATGCCGGAAAGGCCGCATTGCACCCAGACACCCGCGTTTTCAAGCGGTTGACCACCAATACTCAGATCGACTTCAAGCCAGGGAGCGAGCCCGGCCGCAGCGGCGCCTGTCCAGATAAGTAAAGCGAGACCGATAACGCCCACAGTGATGAACGCCAGCCTTTGCAGGATGTAGTGCAGGGCGAGACCTGCGTCGCGAAGTTGGGACACCATGCGGGGGACTCCCAAAGAAAAGCCAAAGAATGAACCGTTTGTGATTAGAATAGGTCGAGTGTACCGAAAGGAGAGGAAAAAGTTAACTTTAATGAGATCGCCACTTGCAAGGTGCAACAATCAAAGTGGCAGAATTGCAATTGTTCCCGAAAAACTTTACCCCTCAGAGGGGTAAAAGGCGTGTTTAATGCAGTTCCTAGGGTGAAATTAACCTGATCTTTTTTATCAGGCTGCTCAGAAAAACTTTCAGATCTTTCTCAATCCGCGTCGCTGGGGAGCGGCCTCGCGGCCGGTCCGCGGCTCTCGGAAAGGCCGACGACCAGCGCGGCAAGCACGCAGAATGTGAAAAGATAGAGGCCCCATCCGGTCTCGATGCGGCCGACCCCCATGCCTTTGACCACCGTCACATAGACCGCCACCAGAAATATGTCGGCCATGGCGAGCTTGCCCAGAGCGTTGATCAGCGGCAGGCGGCGGCGCGGCAGATGGCCGAACTGGATCAATGCGAGGCCACCAACCTTCACCATCGGAGCCACCAGCGCGAAGAGCACGACGATGAGCGCAAGGAAGATGTCGCTGTGCCAAAGCGCCGCGATGCCGGACAGCACGCTGATTTCCGACAGCGCGAACAGCGGCAGCACCCCGGCGCGCATCAGCGGCGCGGTCCAGGCGATCGGGTACAGCAGCAGGAGGGCGAGATTGGTGTATTTCAGCATGGGCGGCAGAGATGGGTCTCAGGGAGGAGTCTCAGGGAGGGGGCGCTGCCCCCTCTGCGGCTGCGCCGCATTCACCCCCGGCGTATTTGCAAAGAGAAGAAGCGGCGGGCGGTCAGACGTATCGGGTGGCAAGCCAGAGGGCGGCGAGGGCGATGAACAGCACCATATGCGCCGCATCTATCCAGCGCCAGCGGGGGCCCGGCAGGGCGGCGCTCAGCGCCAGCGGGGCGGAGGCCAGCAGCAGCGCCGGCAGACCCTGACCGAGGTTCAGGGCGCGCGACAGCGGCGGGTAGAGCGCTGTGTGCGTCAATTGCAGCGCCGGAGCGATGTTGCCGAAGAGCACAAGCGCCGCCAGCAGCAGCGAGGGCAGCGCGGCGAGTTGCGCCGGCCCCCGGGCCACCAGCGCGCGCAGCAGTGCCAGAAGGCCAAGCGCCATCGGGTAGCCGAAACTTTTCAGGACGATGAAGGAGAGAAGAAGTGGAGTGGGCTCGAAGAGGGGCATCGCACGGCCTGTGTTAGACGGGCTGCATCATATCGGCGCTATCGTAGGGTCTCGATCGGACCGTGGCTATGGCCGTGAATGAATTGCTGCAGGTAAGGGTCTGTGGCCGCCTCCATCTCGGCGATCGGGCCGGTCCAGCGGACCTTGCCGCCGTGTAGCATGGCCACATGGTCGGCGATGGCGCGCACCGAGGTCATATCGTGGGTGATGGTCAACGCGGTGACGCCCATCTCGGTGACGATCTCGCGGATCAGCTCGTTGATCACCCCGGCCATGATCGGATCGAGCCCGGTTGTCGGCTCGTCGAAGAAGATGATCTCGGGATCGGCGGCGATGGCGCGGGCAAGGCCGACGCGTTTCTGCATGCCACCCGAAAGCTCGGCGGGCAGCCGGTCGGCGACCTCGGCGCCAAGGCCGACGCGGGCGAGCTTTGCGATGGCGATCTCGCGCGCCTCGCGGCGGGGGCGGCGCAGCTTGCCGCGCAGCAGCCGAAAGGCGACGTTCTGCCAAACCGGCAGCGAGTCGAAGAGCGCCGCGCCCTGAAACAGCATGCCGAAGCGCGGCATCAGCGCGTCGCGGGGGCCATGGGTGATGTCTTGTCCGTCCACGTCGATGCGGCCGCCGTCGGGCCGGGTCAGCCCGAGGATGCATTTGAGCAACACAGATTTGCCGGTGCCGGAGCCGCCGATGATCACCATCGAGTTGCCCGTCGGCACGTGCAGGTCGACACCGCGCAGCACCGGCGTTCCGTCAAAGCTCTTGTGCAGGTTGGTCAGAGTGATCATGCCGAGAAGAACACCCCCGTCAGCAGGAAGTTCGCGGCGAGGATAAGGATCGCGGCGGCCTCGACCGAAGCTTTGGTGGCGCGGCCCACGCCCTGCGCGCCGCGGCCCGAGTGCATGCCGTAATAGCAGCCGAGCAGCGCCGCGATGCCGCCAAAGGCGGCGCCCTTCGCCAGCGACGAGAGCACGTCGAGCGGTTCGAGGAAATCGAGCGTGTTCTGCAGGTAGGCCACCGGGGTGAAGCCCAGCGAACTGGTCGCCACGGCATAGCCGCCCGCGATGCCGATCACGTCTCCCACCGCGACCAGCAGCGGCACCGTCATTAGCGCCGCCAGCAGCCGCGGCGCGACGAGGTATTTCATCGGATCGGTGGACAGGGTGACCAGCGCGTCGATCTGCTCGGTCACCTTCATCGTGGCGATCTCGGCGGCGATCGACGAGGTCACGCGCGCGGCGATCATCAGCCCCACCAGCACTGGCCCCAGTTCGCGCACCATGCCGATGGCGACGATCTGCGGCACCACAGCCTCGGCGTTGAAGCGCGCTCCGCCCGAGTAGATCTGCAGCGCCAGCGCGCCACCGGTGAACACCGCCGTCATGCCCACCACCGGCAGCGACAGCCAGCCCACGTGCAGCAGCGCCTGCAGGACCTCGCGGCCATAAAAGGGCGGGCGCAGGATGTGGCTGAGGGCCGACAGGCTAAACAGCGTCAGCCGTCCCGCCGAGGCCAGTGCCCGCAGCACGCCACGGCCGAGCGCCCCAAGCGGCGCGACGACCGCCGCGGCGAGGATGGCGCCAAGGCTCATTCGCCGCGGTAAACCCGCGCGTAGCGGTTGCCGAGCGAGGTGAGGATCTCGTAGCCGATGGTGTCGATATGGTTGGCCAGATGATCGACGGTCTGGTGCGGGCCCAGCAGCTCGAGCGTCTCGGGCACCTTGTCGACCGCACTGACATCGACGGTGATCAGGTCCATGGAGATGCGGCCCAGCAGCTTGCAGCGGGTCTCGCCGGCCCAGAGATAGGTCTTTGGGGCGAGGGCGCGGATCAGGCCGTCGGCGTAGCCCGCGGAGATCGTCGCCACCTTCATCGGCGCGCGGGCGACGAAGGCATTGCCATAGCCCACCGACTCGCCGGTTTTCACCTCGCGCGTCTGGATCACCGGGATGTGCAGCGCGGCGACGCGTTGCGCGTCTTTGAACGGCAGGCCGCCGTAGAGGCCAATGCCGGGGCGGGTGACATCGAAATGATAGTCGCGGCCCAGCAGGATTCCGCCCGTCGCGGCGAGCGAGCGCGGCGCGTCCAGCCCGTCGGTCATTTCGCGGAAATTGCGCAGCTGGTGAGCGTTCATGCCGTGGTTCGGCTCGTCGGCGCAGGCCAGATGCGACATGATCAGCCGCGGCTTTTGCTTCATCGCAACGTCGCGCAGCGCCAGCCATTCGTCGGCCTCGAAGCCGAGCCGATTCATGCCGCTGTCGAGCTGCACGCCGAAGGGGTGGCCGGGCAAGCTTTCCACGTGGCGCAGCATCTGGTCGATCGAGTTGATCATCGGGATCAGATCTGCGCCCTGGATCAGCGCCGCGTCGCCCGCCATGTGGCCGCCAAAGACGTTGATCTCGACGCCGTCCCCCAGCGTCTTGCGCAGTTCGGCGCCTTCCTCGCAGGTGGCGACGAAGAACCGCCGCGCGCCTTCGCGCGCCAGCATCGGCGCGACGCGGTCGGCGCCGAGACCGTAAGAGTTTGCCTTGACGACCGCCGCAGTCTCGCAATCGGAGAGGGCGTCGAGAGCGCGCCAGTTGGCGCGGATCGCATCGAGATCGATGGTGAGCTGTGCCTGTGCCATGGCGCGTTGATTGCCGGGCAGGCGCGGAGCGTCAAGAGGGAAAGCGCCGCTGGGGGCGGTGTCGGCGCCGGGCTGTGGGCGCGACGTCTCTGGCGCGGGGAAAGCGGGGGTTTCACACCCCCGCACCCCCGTGGGATATTTGCGTCTAGACGAAGAGGCTGGCGCTGGACGCTGTGGCGGGCTTTAGAACGTGTCGCCGTCGCCGTTCTGCCAAGGGCGCACGAGGTTGCCGAAGCGGGTGAACCGGCCCTCGAAGCTCAGTTCCACCGTGCCGATCGGGCCGTGGCGCTGCTTGCCGATGATCACCTCGGCCTTGCCGTGCAGACGCTCCATGCGTTCCTGCCAGGCGGCCATTTCGTCGAGCCGGTCGTCCGATGGCTTTTCGCGCTCGACGTAATATTCCTCGCGGAACACGAACATCACCACATCGGCGTCCTGTTCGATCGAGCCCGATTCCCGCAGGTCGGAAAGCTGCGGGCGTTTGTCGTCGCGGCTTTCGACACCCCGCGACAGCTGCGACAGCGCGATCACCGGGATGTTGAGCTCTTTGGCGATGGCCTTCAGGCCCATGGAGATCTCGGCGATCTCCTGCACCCGGTTGTCGGCGGTGCCGCGCACCAGCTGCAGGTAGTCGACCATCAGCACGTCAAGCCCGTGAGTCCGCTTCAGACGCCGCGCTCGGGCCGCAAGCTGGGCGATCGGAATGGCGGGCGTGTCGTCGATGAACAGCGGGCAGGCCTCGAGGCTTTTCGCGGCATCGACGAAGCGGCGGAACTCGGTCTCGGTCATGTCACCGCGGCGAATCTGCTCGGAAGGCACCTCGGCGGCTTCCGACAGGATACGCGCGGCGAGCTGCTCGGCGCTCATCTCGAGCGAGTAGAACCCCACGACGCCGCCCTCAATCGCGCCTTCGGTGCCGTCGGGGCGGGTGCCCTTCTTGTAGGCCTTGGCGATGTTGAAGGCGATGTTGGTGGCCAGCGAGGTTTTCCCCATCGACGGACGTCCGGCGAGGATCAGAAGGTCCGACGGGTGCAGCCCGCCCAGCTTCTTGTCCATATCGATGAGCCCGGTGGAGACACCGGCCAACCCGCCTTCGCGCTGGTAGGCGGCGTTGGCCACGTTCACCGCGTCGGTGACCGCGCGCAGGAACGACTGGAAGCCGCCCTCGGTCTGGCCTTGCTCGGCGAGCTTGTAGAGCGCCTGTTCGGCGGCGACGATCTGCTCGCGCGGCTCGGATTTCACATCGACCTTGGAGGCGCGGGCCGAGATGTCGCGGCCCAGCCCGATCAGATCGCGGCGCACCGCGAGATCGTAGATCATCTGCGCATAGTCGCGCACCGCGAAGCTCGAGACCGCGGCGCCGGCGAGGCGCGCGAGATAGGCCGGCCCGCCCAGTTCCTTCAGCCCCTCGTCGTCTTCCATGAACGCCTTCAGCGTCACCGGCGAGGCGAGGTTGTTCTTGGCGATGCGCGCCGCGGCAATCTCAAAGATGCGGCGGTGCACCGGATCGTAGAAATGCTGCGGGCCAAGGATGGCCGCGACCCGGTCATAAACGTCGTTGTTGGTGAGGATCGCGCCAAGCAGCTGTTGCTCGGCCTCGATCGAATGCGGCATCGTGTCGGCCTGTTCGACCTCGACGCCCGTGGCGTTGAATACGCTTTGATCGTTCATGCCTGTCCCCTTGGCCCATGTCGCCATGGCCCGACGTCTTATTGTCCCTTTGATGCCCCGCTGGCTCCCCCGAGTCCCGCAGGTGCCAGCGTCATACCGCGCCGCGGGTCACGGACCAATCTGGAAATCTCTGTGGACTGTTTTGGGAAAACCGGAAACGTGCCCGACCTCCCGCGCCTGCTCTGGTCGATATCGTAGCAGGATCGCGAAATTTCGCAACATTTGGTAGAAGGCTGCGCGCGGAGGGGAGGCCCCTCCGCGCCGGGAAAATCGGCTTATGCGCCGTTTTCCGCCTGCCATTTACGCGGGTCCTCGAGGAAGGCCTCGACCGCGGCCAGCGTCTCGGGCTCGAAGCCGCCACGCTCTTTGGCCTCGGCCAGCACATCGTGCCATGTGCACAGATAGTGCAGCTCGACGCCGTGATCGCCGAGCGTCTTCGTAGTCTCGGGGAAGATGCCGTAATAGAAGATCACCGCGGTATGGGCGCAGGAGGCGCCGGTCTCGCGGATCGCATCGACAAAGCTGAGCTTCGAGCCGCCATCGGTGGTCAGATCCTCCACCAGCAGCACGCGCTGGCCCTCGGTCATCTTGCCCTCGATGCGGGCGTTGCGACCGTAGCCCTTGGGCTTCTTGCGCACGTAGGTCATCGGCAGCGCCATGCGCTCGGCCACCAGCGCGGCAAAGGGGATGCCCGCGGTCTCGCCACCGGCGATGTTGTCGAAGGCCTCGAAGCCGGCGTTGCGCATGACGGTGACGGTCAGGAAGTCCATCAGCGTCGTGCGGATGCGGGGGTGCGAGATCGGCGTGCGGCAGTCGATGTAGACCGGCGAGGGCAGGCCGGAGGCCAGCTTGAAGGGCTCGCCTTCCATGAAGTGCACCGCGCCGATCTCCCAGAGCATCCGGGCCGTCAGCCGGGCCATTTCTTCTTGCGAGGGATAGGACGAGGGGATCATGGGGCAGCTCCTTTGAAAAACCGCGCTCGCCTTAGCGTGAAAGCGCGCGTTCGGGAAGGGCGCATCGCGCGCCGCCGCCCTGTTTCATTGTTCGAAAAAATACGCCGGTGGGTGCGGGGGCAGCGCCCCCCGCGTCTGTCAGTCTTCGACCCGCCAGTGCAGCGGCATGCCCGGGTCGAACACGGTCACAGGGCCAGCGCCGGTTTCGATCTTTTCGGGATAGGTGACCGGATCGCCTTTGGTCAGGGTCACCGTCTCTTCACTCACCGGCAGGCGGTAGAAGGCCGGGCCGTTCCGCGAGGCGAAGGCCTCGAGCTTGTCCAGCGCCCCGTCCTGTTCGAAGACCTCGGCAAGCACCGAGAGCGTATTGGTGGCGGTGAAGCAGCCGGCGCAGCCGCAGGCGCTTTCCTTGGCCGGATCAGCGTGCGGGGCGCTGTCGGTGCCGAGGAAGAAACTGGCATCCCCCGAGGTCGCGGCTTCGCGCAGGGCCAGCCGGTGCTCTTCGCGCTTGGCGACGGGCAGGCAGTAGTAATGCGGCTTGATGCCCCCGACGAGGATGTGGTTGCGGTTGATCACCAGGTGGTGCGTGGTGATCGTCGCCGCGAGGTCATCGCCGCCAGCGCGGGCGTAGTCGACGCCCTGCTTGGTGGTGATATGCTCCATGACCACGCGCAGACCGGGCGTGCTGCGGCGGATCGGGTCGAGCACGCGGTCGATGAACACCGCCTCGCGGTCGAAGATGTCGATGTCGCTGTCCACCACTTCGCCGTGCACGCAAAGCGGGATGCCGCGCTCGGCCATCAGTTCGAGCACCGGGCGCACCTTGTCGAAGTCGCGCACGCCAGAGGCGGAATTGGTGGTGGCCCCGGCCGGGTAGAGTTTCAGCGCGGTGATCAGCCCGCTCTCATGCGCCGCCGCCACATCCGCCGGGTCGGTGGTCTCGGTGAGGTAGAGCGTCATCAGCGGGGTGAAGCCGCTGCCTTCGGGCAGGGCCTTGAGGATGCGCGCGCGGTAGGCGGCGGCGTCATCCCCGGTCACCACCGGCGGGACGAGGTTGGGCATGATGATCGCCCGGCCGAAGTGGCGGGCGGATTCAGGAGCGATGCCGGCCAGCATCTCGCCATCGCGGAGGTGCAGGTGCCAGTCGTCGGGTCGGCGGATCGTGATCTGGGTCATGCGCGCGCAGTACCACGCCCGCGCTGGCTGGGCCAGATATCTTGCGCGCTGCGGCTGCATCCGGGAGCCCCCCCTCAACGGTGAAAGGGTCTCGGAGGCAGAAAGGGGGCGCTGCCCCCTCGGCGCGATGCGCCTCACCCCCACGCGTATTTTTAAAGAGAAGAAGGGTCCTTGGGTGTGGTTCGGACTTCTTCTCTTTCCAAATACGCACATCGGAGCATCGCGGCCAGGCGCGGCGCGAGGTGGTGCGCGCCGCGCCCGCCGCTCAGTTGCGCGTCGCGGTGAGCGCTACATCGACCGAGACATCGAAGCTCAGTTGATCGGGATCGGCCATGCTGTCGCCGATCTGATAATTGCGGCGGTCGAGCGTGGTACGGCCCTGCATCTGTGCGACGCCATCGTCGAGCGTCAGGTCGAAGGGCAGGGTGACCGGTGCCTCGGCACCCTTGAGGCTGAGCGTGCCCTGCGCTTCGTAGCCGTTTTCTCCGCGCAGGATGTCGGCGGCGAAAGTGGCGGTGGGGAAGTCTTCGGCGTTGAAGAAATCCGCGCCCATCGCCTGTTTGCTGACCGACCCGAGGGTCAGCGTCGGGATGGCGATCTGGACGGTAACCTCGCCGGCCTTGCCCGGGGTCTCGCGCGGCTCAAAGGCGATCTCGGCGGTCCAGTCGGCGAAGCTGCCGTCGATCTGGTTGCCCATTTGCACGAGGCTGATGCCGAGCGTGCCTTCGGTGACCTGCCAGTCGGATTGCGCCTCGGCCAGTTGCGGCGTTGCGGGGGTGTCTTCGGTTGAGAACATGCCCGCGGCTGCGCCGCCGCCGATCACCGCGATCCAGGCCGCGAGGGCAAAGGCGGCGGGGCGCAGCACCATGTGCGGCGCGGCGTGACTGCCGCCCTCGGCGCCGCGCAGCATGCGCGCCAGAGTGCCGTCACGGTCGATCACCGCGTGTTTCAGCGCCCCTGCCACGTGCAGCGCCAGCGCGCCGACCAGCAGCCATTGCGCGAGGAAGTGCACCGAGGCGGCGGTTTCAGCGACAGCGTCGGAGTTGGGCACGAAAGGCAGGTCCTGTCCGAACGGCCACAAAATCGGTGCGAAGCCTTCGGTGGCGGCATGTTCCACCCAGCCCGACAGCGGCACGATGACCAAGGTGGAATAGAGCAGCCAGTGCACGCTCTCGGCGGCCAGCACTTCGGCCCGGCGCTCAGGGTGCAGCGGTGTGGGCTTGGTCTGGGTCAGCGACCAGAGGATGCGGAACAGCGCGATGAAGAAGAGCGCCACGCCGATGGTTTTGTGCGCCGAGAAGAGCTGCGCCTTCACGGCGAGCTGGGCTTCGGTCTCCCAAGGGGCGAAATGGGCGATCCAGCCCAGCGGGATCATGATCAGGATGCCGAGCGCGGTCAGCCAGTGCAGACTGCGCGTGACGGCGCCATAGGCGGTCTTGGTGTTGGCGAGGGGCATCGGGGTCTCCGGGCTCGGGCTTCTGTTGCCGGTAAAGATTGGCGATGCCGCGCCGCAGCGCAATTTGCGCGGATGCACAGATCCCGTGCGCGTGGCAGAGCCTCCGCGTAAGTCGCTGATCAGTAACGGTAGCCGAGTGCCGCTTCGAGGTGCAGATCGAGGCGGCTGCGCAGAAATGCGAGGTCGGTCTCTGAGATTTGTTGCGGCGTGGACGGGCGCGGCTCGGGCACCGCAGGCAGAAAGCGGCTGCCGAGACGCTTGCGCACCGGGCGAAACGGCGCGTCTGCCTGGGGCAGGGCAAGCCCGTCGCTCAGCGCCGCGAGGAAGTCTTCCGGCGCTGCCTGAAGGGCCTCGAGACGGCAGAAGAGCAGCGCGCAGCCGCGGTTGAAGAAGCTCAGCAGCCCTTGCAACTTGGCGCGGCGCAGCGCGAAGAGGTCGGGGAAGAGCGCGCCGGTGAGCGGGTGGCGGTCGTGCTGCAGCGGCTGTCCCGCGCCGCCAAGCGCGGCGACCTGCGGGAAATAGCGCGGACGGTCGGCCACGCTGGCCCATTCGGCGCGGATAAAATCGGAAAACGGCAGGCGCTGCATGTCGGGCGGACAGTGCCAGGGGCGGGCGTGCATCGAGCGCGCCCAGCTGGCGGCGTCTCTGGTGACGCAGAGGATCAGCGTGTCTGCGGGGATGGCGGTCATCTGCGGGAAGCCGTGCTTCCAGCCAAGCTCTTCGGTCGGAGACAGCGGCGTGTTGCGCCCGATCAGCCGCTTGAGGAAATTGGTCCCAGAGCTGCGTTCGCCGAACACCTGATAGCGGGTGATGCGGGGGGGCTGCGGCGCGGGCAGGTGAAATTGCCAGCCGGCGGCGCGGAAGTCCTGGGTGATCATCTCGGCCTCGTGCTTTGCCGGGCACGATAGCGGCGGCGCGGCAGATTGGCGATTCTCTTTTCGCCACAAGGCGCTATGCTGAGACGTGCGCAGGCGCGCCCTGCCTGCGTGGCAGCAAGGAGATGACGATGCAGACCGTGGCCGCCGCCGTCACCATGGTGCGCGACGATACGTTCTTTCTGAAGGCGTGGCTGCGCCATTACGGGCGCCTGTTGGGGCGCGAGAACTGCTATATCGTCAACCATGGGCGCAGCGCCGAGCTTGCGGATCTGGCGCAGGGCTGCAATCTCGTCGGCATCCCCGGCGATCCGCATCCGAAGTTCGACATGAAGCGATGGCGGCTGCTGAATGGGCTGGTGAACGGCCTGCGCAGTTACTACCGGCATGTGATCGTCGGCGATGTGGATGAACTTGTGGTGCTGGATCCGGCCGAGGGCGGGCTGCTGGAGTTTCTCGCGCAGCAGCCGCTGCGCCGGGTGCTGACGCCGCTGGGGCTGGAGGTGATCCATCGCATCGATCGCGAGCCGCTTGCGGCGGATGACGGCATCCTTGGCCCGCGTCGGCATGTGCGTCTGGCGCCGCATTACTCGAAGCCCTGTGTGCTGTCGCTGGGCACCAAGATTGCGCGGGGTGGGCATTACACGCAGGCGTCGAAGCTGTTCACCCCCGAGCCGCTGTACCTGCTTCATCTGAAATACTGTGATTTCGGGCAATATGTGGCGGCGATGGACCGGCGCAACGCAGTGACCGAGGCGGTTGGCGTGGGGGTCAAACAGGCAGCGATCGGCCGGCATTGGTTCGCCGAGGCGCGCGGCGAAGATCGCGCTCTGTTCCGGGGATTTTCCGAACTGCCGATGGAGGCGGGGTTCGACTTCTCGGAGGTGCGCCGCCACATGCACCGCAGCTGGGCGCCGCGCGGCGAGACCGGCTATTGGCATTTCGAGCGGCGTGACGATGCGCGGCAATATTGTCTGCCCGACAGGTTCTTTGGCCTGTTCTGAGCCGCGCTCCGAGGGTTTGGGGTGAGGGTGTGTGAGTGGTGGTCTTTCCGGTTTCGGCTGGGCTGCGACGCTGGAGATCAGTTGCCGAGGGCGCTGACGAAGGTTGCGCCGCTGATTTCGAGGCCGGCGGGGCCGCGCACCGAGTTGCTGGCGGCGAGCACCATGCTGCGGGAGTTTTCGTCAAGCAGGCCGAGGCCGGTTTCGTAAACCTCTGCGGGTACCTGCGTCAGCGCGATGGCGGCTGCGATGCCGCAGACGAGGCTGAGCGAATTGCCGCGACGGGCAGCGCGGCGGCCAACGGCGCGCAGCAGGTGCAGCATCGCCAAAACGCCGGAGACGGCCAGCAGCGCGGCGAGCATGCCGAAGACATAGACGTGATATTCCTGCGGCAGACTGCCTTGCGCGAGGCTGGCTTCGATCTGCGGCTGATTGCGGGCGACGGCGATCACCACCCCGGCCCAGACAAATCCGACAAGTCCCGAAAGGATCGGACGTTTTGCCGGCGTTGCGGCGTGGCTCACTGCGGCTTGCTGCCCGAAGCGCGCGAACTGCGGATCGATGCGTTTGACGCGCGCATCAAAGTCGGCCTGGGTCATCTTGCGGATAGCGTAGGCTCTCATTGCTTCCTAGCTCCTTCTGCCAGATTCATGCCGGCTTTCTGCCGACCGGGGCGGTCGTGACGCTCCCGTTAGAATCGACGGTAGGAATGGATTGTGGCGAAATGTGGCGGCGAATATGGCTCGGAACGGATATCTTCTTGGCGAAACTGGCGATCCGTTCGGGCGCTGCACCTATCCCTTCGGATTGGAGTGCGTTAAAAAGTAACGAAATCAGATAATTAGTTTGGTTTTGTGCGGTTTTAACCGGAAATTCAAAGGATTTATGAAATTGTGAAAAAGGGGCGCTAACTTGCGCCCCTCATTAGAGTTTTATTCAGTTATGTGGCGAAAACTCAGGCGGCGTTGGCCATCGCGTCGAGGATTCGCGCCCAGCTGCGGATACCCTTGTGGAAGCTTTCGAGGTCGTATTTCTCGTTGGGCGAATGCAGTTGGTCGTCGTCCTTACCCCAGCCCACCAGCATCGCATCCATGTCGAGGATGTTCTGGAAATACCCGGCAATGGGGATCGAGCCGCCGCAGCCCGCATAGGCCGCCGGGTCCGGCCATTCGTCCGACAGTGCCTTGCGCGCCGCCTCGAAGCCGGGGTGGGTGGTGTTCATCTCGGACGCGGGCGAGCAGCTGTGGTCCTTCCATTCGACAGAGCAATCGGCGGGCACCTGCGCCTCGACCCAAGCGCGGAAGTTCTTGCGGATCGCCTGCGGGTCCTGCGTGCCGACGAGCCGGAAGCTGATCTTGGCGGAGGCTTCGGCAGGCAGCACGGTTTTGAAGCCCGCGCCGGTGTAGCCGCCCCAGATACCGTTGATCTCGGCGGTGGGGCGCGACCAGATCATCTCGATCGGCAGGTGATCCTTTTCGCCTGCGGGCTGGGATAGGCCGACACCGCCAAGGAAAGCTGCGTCATCGAAGTTCAGCGATTTCCACTGTTCGAGGATTTCCGCTGGCAGCTCCGGCACACCTTCATAGATCTCGGGGACTTGGATCGTACCGTTCTCGTCGAACAGCCCGCCGAGGATATTGGTCAGCACGCGGATCGGGTTCATCGCGACACCGCCGTACATGCCCGAGTGCAGGTCCTTGTCTGCCGCCTTGATGGTCAGCTCTTCACCCAGCAGGCCGCGCAGGCGGGTGATGATCGCCGGGGTCTTCGACTGGAACAGGCCGGTGTCGCAGATCAGCGCGATCTCGGCTTTCAGCTCCTCGGCGTTCTCCTTCATGAAGGGGATCAGCGACGGCGAGCCGCTCTCTTCCTCGCCTTCGAAGAAGAAGGTGATCTTGCACGGCAGCGAGCCATGCACGGCTTGCCACGCGCGGCAGGCCTCGATGAAGGTCATCAGCTGACCTTTGTCATCCGACGAGCCGCGGCCGCGGATCACCTTGCCCTTGGGGGTCTCTTCGATCGCCGGATCGAACGGGTCGCGGTTCCACAGGTTCAGCGGGTCGACCGGCTGCACATCATAATGTCCGTAAAACAGCACGTGCGGGCCCGGCCCGTCGACATGGCCCACCACCATCGGGTGACCCGGGGTGGGGCGCTTGCTGGCCTCGACGCCGATGCTGGCCAGATCGGCGACGAGCCAGTCGGCGGCCTTGTCGCAGGCGTCCTTGTAGTCGGGGTCGGTCGAGATCGAGGGGATTCGCAGCAGGTCGAGGAGACGATCGAGCGAGGCCGGAAGGTCTGCGTCGATCTTGGTGAGCACAGTGTCGAGGGACACGTTTTCTTGAGCCATGGGGCGCTCCTTCTTGAGAGTTGCGCGGAGCCTACCACCCGGCCCGGCACTGTCCAGAGCGCGCAGGCGCCGGGCGTTTCACGCCTCCGAGCGCGGAATGGGCGTTGAAAGCAAGGGGCCGTGGCGGGATTTCATGTGCCGCTGCGGGCGTTTCGCCGTGGCTGCGTTCGGGTCACAGGCTGCGCCGATGCGCGTCAGGCGAACAATATGGGAAACCCGACCTTGAAAGGTTACTCCGAAAGTCTTGATTCAAATCAAGGGCGCGACGCTTAGTCTCGTTCTAAAGCGTGGACATGGACTGCCGTGGCCGGTATCCAATCCAAACCGTGAATGTGGCCCTTAGACCACATGGGCGCCGTGATAAACGCGGCCAACAATTGATGAAGGAAGGAGATACCGGTGGATTACACCGCGAAGCTCGACGAAGCCCTTGACCGTCTTCACGCCGAGGGGCGCTATCGCACCTTCATCGACATCGAACGCAAAAACGGCCGTTTCCCCCACGCGACATGGCGTAAAGAGGACGGCAGCGAGATGCCGATCACCGTGTGGTGCGGGAATGACTATCTTGGGATGGGGCAGCACCCCGCGGTTCTGGCCGCGATGCACGAAGCCATCGACGCCACCGGCGCTGGCTCTGGCGGTACGCGCAACATCTCGGGCACCACGGTCTATCACAAGCGGCTCGAGGCCGAACTGGCGGATTTGCACCAGAAGGAGGCCGCGCTTGTCTTCTCCTCGGCCTATATCGCCAATGACGCCACGCTCTCGACCCTGCCGAAGCTGTTTCCGGGGCTGATCATCTACTCGGACGAGCTGAACCACGCCTCGATGATCGAGGGCATCAAGCGCAACGGCGGTGCCAAGCGCATCTTCCGGCACAACGACGTACAGCACCTGCGCGAACTGATGGAAGCCGACGATCCCGCCGCGCCGAAGCTGATCGCCTTTGAATCGGTCTACTCGATGGACGGCGATTTTGGGCCTATCGAGGCGCTGTGTGATCTGGCGGATGAGTTTGGTGCGCTGACCTATCTCGACGAGGTGCACGCGGTCGGCATGTACGGCCCGCGCGGCGGCGGCGTTGCCGAGCGCGACAACCTGCTGCACCGGCTCGACATCATCAATGGCACGCTGGGCAAGGCCTATGGCGTGTTTGGCGGCTATATCGCGGCATCGACGAAAATGTGTGACGCGGTGCGCTCCTACGCGCCGGGCTTCATCTTCACCACCTCGATCCCGCCCGCGGTCGCAGCCGGGGCGGCGGCCTCGATTGCGCATCTCAAGCAGGATCAGGAACTGCGCGAGCGGCACCAGACGCAGGCGAGAATTCTCAAGATGCGGCTGAAGGGGCTGGGCATGCCGATCATCGACCACGGCTCGCACATTGTGCCGGTGATCGTCGGCAATCCGGTGCACACCAAGAAGCTGTCGGACATGCTGCTCGACGGGTTCGGCATCTATGTGCAGCCGATCAACTTCCCGACCGTGCCGCGCGGCACCGAGCGGCTGCGCTTTACCCCGTCGCCGGTGCACGGCCCCGACGAGTTGGACAAGCTGGTGCGCGCCATGGACGAACTGTGGTCGCATTGCGCGCTCAACCGGCAGGAACTCAGCGCCTGAGCCGGATCGGTCTGGGCGCTAACTCAACCAAAGCGGTCCCGGCGGTTTCCTAAATCGCGGGGACCTGTTTTGTTCTGGTGTTGCCGCTAGGTCGCTGTGGAAAACCCATGCAGCCTGCGCAGATCAACGCCGATGATACCCTGAATTTCTGTCATTTCAGTTGTTCTGTGCTAACCTACCATCAATAAAGGCCGCGACCCGAATCGCGAGCCGGTGATTTGGCGGGCGCAGTCTGGGACGGTGGAGCACAAGGCGGAACGCATGATAGGGCGTAATTCCCCTCGTATGTCTGATGAGGAACTCAACGCGGAGGCGGCTCCGCGGAGTTTCGATGATTTCACGCTGCGGCTTGGCGACGTCATGCGCGGCGAACGCGCCACCATGGGCAAATCCCTGCTCGACGTGCAACGCGAACTGCGCATCAAGGCCAGCTATATTGCCGCGATCGAAAACTGCGATCCTTCGGCGTTCGACACGCCCGGCTTCATCGCCGGATATGTGCGTTCCTATGCCCGCTATCTGAACATGGACCCCGACGAGTGCTACCGCCTCTTCTGCGAAGAGAGCGGTTTTGCCGTCGCGCATGGCATGTCGGAAAAGGCCTCGACGATCCGCAAGGGGCAGGGCGATATGCCCGCGCCAATGGCGCGCGACATCTTTGAACAGCCGCGCATGCCCTTCGTGCCCGCAGGCGAATCCTTCTTCTCGCGCATCGAGCCCGGCGCGATCGGGTCGTTGCTAGTGCTGGTCGCTCTGCTGGGCGGCATTGGCTACGGCGGTTTTGCCGTACTGCGCGAGGTCCAGCGCGTGCAGGTCGCGCCTGTGGACCAGACGCCGCTGGTGCTGAGCGATCTCGATCCGGTCCAGGGCGCTGACGAAATCTCCGACGAAAGCGAAGGCGAAGAGGTTGCCAGCGCCGAGGGGGCAGGGCCTTTCTCGCCGCCGTCGAACGAGGCGCTGGACCGGCTTTACCGGCCCAAGGCGCTCGACGTTCCGGTTCTTGTGGCGCGTGACGCACCGATCTCGTCGCTCGATCCCTCGACTGTGGGGGCCTTTGCTCAGGCCGCGCGCAACCAGTTGCCGCAGGTCGACACCAATCCCGCGGACGCGGTGCTGCAGGTGGCTGGTCTGTCCGGCGATGCGGCGCAGCCCGACGAGACGGCGCTGCCGCGCACCGTGCTCGACAGCGAAAGCGTGACGCTAGTGGCCGTGCGCCCCGCATGGGTACGGGTGCGCGACGGTGAGGGCGGCGTTCTTTACGAGCGGGTGATGGAGCCGGGTGACACTTGGACCGTGCCTGAAGGCCAGACCGGCGCGAACCTCACCGTGGGCGAGTCGGGTGCGCTTTATCTGGCAACCAACGGCCGCACGCTTGGTCCGCTCGGTCCCAAGGGGCAGGTGACCCGCGACGTGGAACTGGTGCCCGAAGTGGTCGCCGCCGCCTATCAGCCTGCCGATCCGCAGCAGGACGGTGATCTGCAGCGCGTGCTTGCGGACCTGAACGAGAGCATCGTGCCGGTCGAAGCGCCGCAGACACAGTTGGCGCAGGTCGCGCCCGACGCCACGACGCAGCCCGGTGCGCCCAAGGTGCTGCAGGACAGCGCCCCCGGCGTGACGATGATCGCCGTGCGCCCGGCTTGGGTGCGGGTGCGCTCGGCCGATGGCTCGGTGATCTTCGAAAAGACCATGCGCGCCGGTGACACGTGGACGGCCCCCGCAACGCAGGATCCGGCAAACGTGCGCGTCGGTGAATCCGGCGCGGTGTATTTCGCGGTCAACGGCCAGACCTATGGCCCGGTCGGGGCCAGCGGCACGGTCACCAAGAACCTGCAGCTGTCGGTCGATCACCTGACCAGCGCCTATCAAGTGGCCGACATCAGCCGCGATGCCGATCTCGAGCGCGTGGTGGCCGAACTGTCCAGCGACATGGTGCGCGCCGACTGAGCCGGCGCGCCGGGCTTCACGCCATCGCGATCCATTCCCTTGCGGACAAGGCAGGGCCCCTCTGGTTTCATGGCGCGGCGGGGTCTATGTTGGATATGAGTACAAACGACTGCCCTCAGGAGGGTCCTTCCGCATGAGCCACAACCCGATCCGCCCCTGGCGCAGCATTGAGCGCCGCAAATCCCGGCAGATCATGGTGGGCAATGTGCCGGTGGGCGGGGATGCACCGATCAGCGTGCAGACCATGACCAACACCGTCACCACCGACGTCAAGGCAACCATCGATCAGGTGCAGCGCGCCGCCGAAGCCGGGGCCGACATCGTCCGCGTCTCGGTGCCCGACGAGGCCAGTTCCAAGGCGCTGAAGGAGATCGTGCGCGAAAGCCCGGTGCCGATCGTTGCCGACATCCATTTCCACTACAAGCGCGGCATCGAAAGCGCGCTTGCCGGTGCCGCCTGCCTGCGCATCAACCCCGGCAACATCGGCAGCCCCGAGCGCGTGCGCGAGGTCATCGCGGCGGCGCGCGACAACGGCTGCTCGATGCGCATCGGGGTGAACGGCGGCAGCCTCGAAAAGCATCTGCTGGAAAAATACGGCGAGCCGTGCCCCGAGGCGATGGTGGAAAGCGCGCTCGACCACATCCGCATTCTTGAGGACAACGACTTTCACGAGTTCAAGATCAGCGTCAAAGCCTCTGACGTCTTCCTGTCGTCGGCCGCCTACATGGGGCTGGCCGAGGCGACCGACAAGCCGATCCACCTTGGCATCACCGAGGCGGGCGGCCTGACCTCCGGCACCATCAAAAGCGCCATTGGCCTTGGCCAGCTGCTGTGGATGGGCATCGGCGACACGCTGCGCGTCTCGCTCTCGGCCGATCCGGTCGAAGAGATCAAGGTCGGCTACGAGATCCTGAAATCGCTTGGCCTGCGCCACCGCGGCGTCAACATCATCTCTTGCCCGTCCTGCGCGCGGCAGGGGTTCGACGTGATCAAGACGGTGGAGACGCTGGAAGAGCGGCTAGAGCACATCAAGACCCCGATGTCGCTGTCGATCATCGGCTGCGTGGTCAACGGACCGGGCGAGGCGCTGATGACCGACGTCGGCTTCACCGGCGGCGGCGCCGGATCGGGCATGGTCTATCTGGCGGGCAAGGCCAGCCACAAGATGTCGAACGACCAGATGATCGACCACATCGTCGAGGAGGTCGAGAAGAAGGCCGCCCAGCTCGAAGCCGCAGAGGCCGCCGAAGCACAGGCTGCGGAGTAGGCGGGTGCAGCGGGCGAGCGCTCTGGAGGGGGTGATCCCGCCCGCTGGCCAACTGCTGGACTTCACCGCGCTTCGCGGCCTTGAGGGGCTGCGCCGTGCGCAGGGGCTGATGAGCATCGCTCTTGTCAGCCTCGCCTCATTGGCGATCTGGGGGTTCATGGATGTGCCGCTGATGCTGCCATGGCTCGTCGGCATGATCTTTGTCTTCGGGCTGCATTTCCTCGTCGTGACCTCGCTTCCCGACAGCGGCTATCGCCGCCGGCTGTTGCTGCCGGTGGCGACGATGATCCTGTCCGGCCTGATGTATATCGCCGGCGGCCTGATCCTCTGGACGCAGGGCGAACCGGCGCTGTCGATCCTGTCGCTGATGTTCGTCTTCGTGGCGTTGCTCAACACGCTGTCCTACCGGGTGCAGATGCGCCTGCTGCTGGTTCTGGACCTGTCGCTGATGGCGGTCGGCATTCTGGCGCGGGCGGGCTGGCTCTGGTGGGGCGATCCCGGCAGTGCCGACACGATCATGATCAGCGCGGCGCTCGTGATCTGCTATCTCTATTTCTGCCGCGTCGCGTGGAGCGCGCTGCGTACGCGCGAGAGACTGGAGATTGCCGCAAGCGCGGCGTTGGCGCAGGCCCGGGGCCGCGCGCTGGAACAGCTGACCGGCGGTGTCGCGCATGATTTCAATAACTTACTGACCGCAGCTCTGGGCAATATCGAACTGGCACGTCTGTCGGGCAGCGCAGGCGAGCGGGATGAGCTGATGGCGGAGGCCGAAAGCGCCGCCCGGCGCGGTGCCGAACTGACCGGGCAATTGCTTGCCACGGCCAGTCGCGCGCCGCTCAGCCCATTGCCGGTGCAGCCTGCCGCGCAGGCGCGCGAGTTGAAACGGTGCGCCGAGACACTCTTGCGTCCCGCGCATCGGCTGACGCTGTCCGTGGCGCCTGATCTTCCCGTGGTTCATGTGGACGCCCCGCGCCTTCAGAGTTGCCTGATGGAACTGGTGAAGAACGCCTGCGATGCGATGCCGGACGGCGGCACGCTGGAATTGCGTGTCTCGCGGCGCGGGCAGGAGAGTGACACGCAGGTGTGCTTTGAGCTGCGCGACAGCGGGCCGGGGATCGCCGCGGAGCTGATGCCGCTGGTGTGCGAGCCATACTTCACCACAAAGCCGGTTGGACAGGGCTCTGGGCTTGGTCTGGCGATGCTTCGGGGCTTTGCCGAGCAGTCGGGCGGCAGCTTTGATCTAAGCGCGGCGCCGCGCGGGCGGGGCACCCATGCGCGGCTGTGCCTGCCGGTGCGCGAGGCTGATGCCGATGCCGCCGGGCAGCGGGATGAGGGGCATGGTCTGGGTCCGGCGACCGGAGTCGCCGGACCGGCAGCGTAGAACTCAGCTCTCGCTGCGGACCTGGTCGACCACTTGGCGCATGCCGTCGATGGGCACGTAGCCACGCAGCATCTGGTCGCCAAACACGAAGGTCGGCGTGCCGCTGATCTGCAGCCGTTGCGCCAGTTCGTGCGTCTCCTTGATCCGGCGGTCGACCTCGGGGTCGCTCATCTTCGCAAGGATCGCATCGGCGTCCAGACCCAGCGTGCTTGCCAGCCGCGACAGCACCGGCTCGGTCGGTTCCTGATTGAGCGAGATCAGCGCGTCATGCATCTGTTTGTATGCGTCCGGCCCCTCGACCAGCATCGTCGCCAGTGCAAAGCGCGAGGAGGTCACGCTGTCCTGCCCGAGGATCGGGAACTCCTTGATGATGATGCGGATGTTGCCGTCGCTTTCCACAAGTTCCTCGACCTCGGGGAAGGCCTTGCGGCAGTAGCCGCAGCGGTAGTCGGAAAACTCCACGATGGTCACGTCGCCGTCGGGGTTGCCGCCGACCCAGCTGTAGCCGTCGTCGAAGAGCGCGTCGGCGTTGTCGGCGACGAGGTCCTCGTCGGCGGCGGCCTGCTGCTGCTGCTGCTTGGCCTCGAGCGCGCTGACCGCCTCCATGATCACCTCGGGGTTGTCGAGCAGATATTCACGCACCTCTGCGCGGAACGCCTCGCGCTGCTCGGGGGTGAGGTTCTCGAGATCGAGGCTCTGGGCCAGCACGGGCTGGGCCATCAGGCCGGTGGCCACGGCCAGCGAGGCGGCGGCGCGGCGAAGCGTGGTGCGTCGGGTCGAAAGGGGTTGCATCTTGTCTCCGTCGGTCAGGGGCGCCCGCATCGGGCGGTCTCAGCGTTTCCTTGCGGCGCGCTCGGATGCGTCTATCACATCCTGCGCCCGGCGCCACGGGGCCGAGCCACGTGGCAGCAGATCTACAGCGCGTTTGGCGTGGATCGCGGCGTCTTCCATCCGGTTTTGCAGCGCATAGCGCTGCGCCGTGGCCTCCGAGGCCATGCCGGTGTTGCCGGCGCGGGCATAGGCCACCGAGATATCGCGCAGGATGCGCGGATCGGCCCAGTCGCGCCCGCGCGCGGCTTCGAGGGTTTGCAGGGCGGGGCCGTATTGTTGCGAGGCCAGTTGCGCCCGGCCCAGCCCGCCGAGGATCTGGGCATTGCGCGGGGCCAGCCGCCGAGCCTGTTCGCTGACGCGCGCAGCATCGGCGGGGCGGCGCGATTCCAGCAAGATCTGCCCCTTCAGGTCGCGAAAGTAAGGATCGTCCGGCCGCAGCGAGATGGCACCGTCGATGGCCCGCAGCGCGCCGCCCAGATCGGATTGCCGGTGCCGCGCCACCGCCTCGCGCATCAAGGCGATGTCGCGGCTGCCGCTGCGGTCGAGCCGGTCGAGCGTCCACCGCGGCGCACGCAGGAAGGCTGACAGTTTGCCGCGGGCGCGCAGGAACCAGTATTGCGCCGCCGGGTCGTCGCGTTCCGGCAGCTTGGCACCGGCGACCAGCGCCTCGAGGCTGCGGAAGCGGTCGCGGGTCAGCGGGTGGCTTTGCATATAGGGATCCTGCCGCCCGACGTTCAGCGCCTCCTGCCCAAGAAACAGCTCCTGCGCCTGCAGCGCGCCGCGCGGATCGATCCCGGCGCTGACCAGCGTGCGCACCGAGGCGATGTCGGCTGAACTTTCTTCGGCGCGGGTGTGGCCGAGGAAACTGCGCAGCGCCGAGCTTTGCGTGCCGATCATCAGCCCTGCGGCGGCGCTCGCGTTGCCCGAAGCCGCCCCGGCGGCAGCCGCCAGTACCATGCCCAGCCCGGCGGCGTTGCGCGCGGCGCGCATGTTGCCGGCGCGGCGGGCGATGTGCCCGCCGGTGATATGCGCGGCCTCATGCGCCAGCACCGCCTGCAGCGCCTTGGCGCTTGGCAGTTTCATGATCAGCCCGGAATGCACGAAGATATGGCTGGGATCGGCGACGAAGGCGTTCAGGCGATTATCCTGCACCACCATCACCCGCACCTGTCCCGGGCTCAGCCCGGCGGCGCGCAGCACCGGCGCGCTCAGTTGGGACAGTGCATGTTCGATGTCGGCATCGCGCAGAAGCGTGGCCGCACGCGCCGGGGGCGCCGCCAGCAAAAGGGCCAGGGCGCAGAGCGTTGCAACGAAGCGCAGCGCGGCGCGCGGCATTGACCCTCCCTCGGAAGCTTCGTACTTCGCCCGGAGGCGTCGTGCCGGGTCACCATGGGAGGAAGACATGCGAAACTCAAGCCGCGGGGCAGTTGATCCCTTCATCGTGATGGATGTGATGGAGCAGGCGCGCGCCGCCGAAGCGGCGGGCCGTCACATCATCCACATGGAAGTGGGCCAGCCCAGTTCCCCCGCGCCCGAGGCCGCCCGCAAGGCACTGGCCAAGGCGATGGAGCATGATGCGCTTGGCTACACCGTGGCGCTTGGCATCCCCGAACTGCGGGCCCGCATCGCGCGGCTGTACGGCGAGTGGTATGACGTTGATCTCAACCCCGAGCGCGTGGTGGTCACGCCGGGCTCGTCGGGTGGCTTCATCCTCGCTTTCTCGGCGCTTTTCGATGCGGGCGATCGGGTGGCACTGGGCGCTCCGGGCTACCCGTCCTACCGGCAGATCCTCAAGGCGCTCGATCTGCGCCCCATCGAGGTGCAGACCGCCGCCGAGAACCGCTATCAACTGACCCCACAGGATCTTGCGGGCGTGGGCTACGAGGGCGCCATGGTCGCCTCGCCCAGCAACCCCACGGGCACCATGCTTGGCAAGCCGGAACTGGCCGCATTGGTGGAGACGGTGCAAGCGCGCGGCGCGGCCTTCCTCTCGGACGAGATCTATCATGGCATCGATTACGACAAGAAGCCGGTGACCGCGCTGCAGGTCTCGGACGAGGTCTGCGTGATCAACTCCTTCTCGAAGTATTTCTCGATGACCGGCTGGCGGGTCGGTTGGCTGGTGGTGCCCGAGGCGCAGGTGCGCCAGTTCGAGCGGTTGGCGCAGAACCTGTTCATCTGCGCGCCCAACGCCTCGCAGGTGGCGGCGCTCGCGGCGATGGATGCCACCGAAGAGCTGCAGGCGAACCTTGCGGTCTATGCCAAGAACCGCACGCTGATGATGGAGGGGCTGCCGCAGGCCGGGTTCGACCGTATCGCCCCGCCGGATGGCGCCTTTTACGTCTATGCCGACGTCAGCCACCTGACCGACGACAGCCGGGCCTTCGCCGCCGAGATCCTCGACAAGGCCGGCGTGGCGGTGACGCCGGGGCTGGACTTCGACCCGGCGCGCGGCGCAGGGACGCTGCGCTTTTCCTACGCCCGCGGCACGGCAGAAATCGAGGAAGGTCTTGCGCGGCTCAAGGCGTTCATGGACAGCCGCGGCTGAGGCGGCGGCGCTAGGTCGCGCTGCAACGTGATCATCTCGCCGCTGCGAACCACGTGCGAATCCGGCGTCGGGCTGCTAGGCTTCGGCCCAACCACAAAAAGACAGACGGGCGGATGAGCAGTATTTTCCGGATCATCGCGGCGGGCGTGCTGTGCGCCGCGCTCGGCACAACGTTCGGCACCAGCGGTGCGCAGGCGCAGAACGCCGGGCTGGGAGGGCAGGCGCGGTTGTTGGGCGGCGGCGCCGAAGACAGGGGGCGTGGCGGTGCCGAACTGTCGCTGGACCTCAGCCAAGGCGTGCCGTGGCGCGCCTTCACGCTGACCGACCCGGCGCGGCTGGTACTGGACTTCCGCGAGGTCGACTGGACCGGCGCCGATGCCGCGGCGATGGATCGCGCCGAGGCGGTGGCGGCGCTGCGCATGGGGCCGTTCCGCTCGGGCTGGTCGCGGCTGGTGGCCGAGCTGTCGCAGCCGATGACCATCGACAAGGCCGGAATGCAAATCTCCGAAGAGACCGGCCGCGCCACGCTGCGCCTGACCCTCGGCAGGGCGAGCGCCGAAGAGATGGCGGCGCAATCGGGCCAGCCGCGCGATCCGCGCTGGGATCTGCCGCAAGCCAAGGCCAAGGCGGCCCCTCTGCGCGCGCCCGGGGCGCCGCTGCGCATCGTGCTCGATCCCGGCCACGGCGGCATTGACCCCGGCGCGCAGCGCGACGGCCACGCCGAGGCTGAGCTCATGCTCACCTTCGCGCGTGATCTGCGCGATGTGCTGCGCCGCGCGGGCTACGAGGTGCTGATGACGCGCGACGAAGATGTCTTTGTCTCGCTCGAGGCGCGGGTGGCGCTGGCGCATGACGTACGGGCCGACCTGTTCGTGTCGCTGCATGCCGACGCCATCGAGCAGGGCATCGCCCATGGCGCCACGGTTTATACGCTGGCCGAAGACGCCTCGGACGCGGCGTCGGCGGCGCTCGCGGAAAGGCACGACCGGGACGACATTCTTGCCGGGCTCGACTTGTCGGGCTCTGACGATCGCGTGGCCAACGTGCTGATGGATCTGGCCCGGCTTGACAATGCGCCGCGCGGCAAGGCGCTGGCGCGGCAAGTGGTCAAGGGCATCCGCAACGCTGTCGGACAGGTGCACAAGCGCCCGCTGCGGCAGGCCGGGTTCTCGGTATTGAAGGCTGCCGACATCCCCTCGGTGCTGATCGAGGTCGGATTTCTGTCGACCGCCGAGGACTTGCACCACCTGCAGGACCCGGCGTGGCGCGCGGGCATGGCGGCGGGCATTCGCGACGGCATCGACGCTTGGGCGATTGAAGACGAGGCGCTGGCGCGGCTGCGGCGGCAATAGCCCTCTCAGGTGCCGTGCCGCCTGCCGCGCGGCGCGGTTTGCGCGACCCCGGTATCTTGGGCGCGACCCACCCGGCAGGAGCCTGCCCGGCGGGGGGCGCTGGCAGGCTTGTGTTTTGACCTGACGCGTTGCGTTGTATAATGGGACTGCAATCCAAAGGGGCATTGCTTGTGACCAGGTTCATTCTCTCGTTCTTCGGAGCCATCTTCAGCGTCATCACCTTGGGGGTGATGGCGGTCGCGCTGTCCATCGGCGCGGTGTTCTGGATTTATGGCCGAGACCTGCCAAGCCACGAAAGCCTTGCGCAGTACACACCGCCGACGATCTCCCGCATCTACTCGCAGGAAGGGCAGATCATCGACGAGTTCGCGCAGGAGCGGCGGCTGTTCACCCCCGCCGACCAGATCCCCGACATGGTCAAGCAAGCGTTCATCTCGGCCGAGGACAAGAACTTCTACGAGCACCACGGCTACGACGTGCGCGGCATCGCGGCGGCGGTGGTGGAGGCCGTGCGCACGCGCGGCCGCGAGGTGCGCGGCGCCTCGACGATCACCCAGCAGGTGATGAAGAACTTCCTGCTGTCGGGCGACCGCAAGATCGAGCGCAAAATCAAAGAGATCATCCTCGCCTCGCGGCTCGAGGAAACGCTGAGCAAGGACAAGATCCTCGAGCTTTATCTCAATGAGATTTTCCTCGGCCAGAACTCCTACGGGGTGACCGCCGCGGCGCAGACCTATTTCAACAAGACCCTGACCGAACTTGAACCGCATGAGGCGGCGATGCTGGCGGCAATGCCGCAGGCGCCCGGTCGCTACCACCCGGTGCGCGCCAAGGAGCGCGTCACCCAGCGCCGCAACTACGTGCTGCGCGAGATGCTGGAAAACGGCTACATCGACGAGGCGACCTATGAGCATGGCGTCGCGCAGCCGCTGCAAACGGTGCAGAACGGCGATTTCCCGCCGTATCAGGACGGGCTGCCGCCGCGCGACTATTTCACCGACGAGATCCGCCGCCAGCTGACCGACCAGTTCGGCGAGGGCGAGTTCTTCTCCGGCGGCCTGTCGGTTCGCGCAACCCTCGACCCCGAGATGCAGGTGGAGGCGGCCAAGTCGCTGCGCATCGCGCTCGAGGACTACGACCGCAGCCTTGGCCGCTGGCGCGGCACCGGCAAGACCATTCCCGAAGAAAGCCTCGGTTCGGAAGAGGCGTGGCGCGAGGCGCTGGCCTCGGTGCCGGTGGCGCGCGATGTCGACCTCGAAAGCACGTGGCTCCCGGCGGTGGTGCTGGAGGTGGGCGACAGCCAGATGCGTCTCGGCATCGAAGGTGTCGAAGACACCGCCGAGCGTCCGTCGGTGGTGCCGCGCGACGACATATCGTGGATTCGCGGCAGCTTCGTGGACAACTTCAAACGCGGCGACGTGGTGCATGTGCGCGCGATGATCACCGATCAGGATGGATCGTTCATCCGATGGACGCTGCGGCAGGTGCCGCGGGTGCAGGGCGCCTTCATGGCGATGGACGTCAACACCGGGCGGGTGATCGCCATGCAGGGCGGCTTCAGCTACCAGAACTCGGTGTTCAACCGCGCCACGCAGGCGCTGCGCCAGCCCGGTTCGAGCTTCAAGCCCTTCGTTTACGCCTCGGCGCTGGATTCTGGGTACTCGCCCTCGACGATCATCATCGACGCGCCGATCGAGATCGACACGCCGCAGGGCGTCTGGCGTCCCAAGAACGCCTCCAACACCTATTACGGGCCAACCCCGCTGCGCACCGGGATCGAACGCTCGCGCAACCTGATGACCATCCGTCTCGCGCAGGAGATTGGCATGGACACGGTGGGGCGCTACGCCGAGAAATTCGGCGTCTACGATCATATGGGGCGGGTGCTGGCCAACGCGCTCGGGGCGGATGAGACGACGCTCTACAAGATGATCTCGGCCTACGCGATGTTCGCCAACGGCGGCGAGCGCGTGTCGCCGACGCTGGTTGACCGGGTGCAGGACCGCTACGGGCGTACCGTCTACAACCACGAATACGAAAAGGGCAACGAGCGCACCTGCCTCGATTGCGCCGACCCGAACCTGCCGCCGGGCCGCGGCCCGGACATCCGCAACAACCGCGACCGGATCATGGACGCGGTCACCGCCTATCAGCTGACCTCAATGATGCAGGGCGTGGTGCAGCGCGGCACCGCCTCGCGCACGGTGAACCTGCCGGTGCCCACCGCCGGCAAGACCGGCACCACCAACGACGCCAAGGACGTGTGGTTCCTCGGCTTCACCTCGAACATCGTGGCGGGCTGCTACATCGGCTATGACACGCCGCGCCCGCTGGGCCGGGGGGCCTCGGGCGGCGGCATGTGCGGGCCGGTGTTCAACCGCTTCATGCTCAAGGCGGTCGAGAAATACGGCGGCGGCCAGTTCAAGGTGCCGCCCGCGTGTAACTTCCTCAACATGGACCGCTTCACCGGCGCGCGGCTGGGGCCAAATGCCTCGGGTGACAACGTGGTGGCCGAGTGCTTCCGGTCGGGTGAAGAGCCGCTCTTCGGCGTGCAGCTTGACGGCGGCTGGGCGATGTCGGGCAACTTCGACATGATCCAGCCCGACGGCTCGACCCGCCCGCGCGAGGTGACCACTTCGACGGGCCGCAAGGCGACTGTAGGTCCGAAGGCGTCCTTCGGCACGCTCAGCTCGGGCGGCCTCTACTGAGGGCTGCGGCTGCGGCACTTCGGACGATCTGAACAGGCGGAGGGGGTGTTCCCTCCGCCTGTTTGCTTGCCGAAGTGCCGCAATTGGCAGCGGCGAGCAGGGGCGCTGCCCCTCTTGGCCTGCGGCCAATTCACCCCGGCGTATTTTAGAAGAGAAGAAGCGCACGGCGGCATGGTCTTCTTCTCTTTTCAAATATGCATATCCGGCGCCGCCGCCGGTGCGGCGGTAGGCGAAGGCGGGGCAAAGAAAAGGGGCGGAAGGCCGCTGCCTCCCGCCCCCTGACGGAGCCTGATCGTGTGCGGCTCACCGGCCGCGGATGCGCGGGTCGAGCGCGTCGCGCAGGCCGTCGCCGAGGTAGTTCACTCCCAGCACGGTGAGCGAGATGGCGATGCCGGGCAGGATCACCCGCTCGGGGAAGTCCTCCATCCGCGCCACCGCGTCGGCGAGCATCTTGCCCCATGTGGGGAAATCCGAGGGGAAGCCCACGCCGAGGAACGACAGGGCGCTTTCGGTGATGATCGCCGTGGCGAGGCCGAGGGTTGCCGAAACCATGATGGGGGAGAGGACGTTCGGCAGCAGGTGGCGCTTGATGATCTGGAACGGCCGTGTGCCGATCGAGCGTGCTGCCAGCACGAACTCGCGCTCTTTCAGGGCCAGCACGTCGCCGCGCACAATGCGGGCCGTGGGCATCCACGAGGTGATGCCGACCACCGCCACGATCAGGATGAACATGCCGCCCTCGGGGCCGAAATTGGCGCGCAGCGGCTGACGGAACAGCGTCACTGCAACCAGCAGCAGCGGCAGGATCGGCAGGCTCAGGAACAGATCGGTCAGGCGCATCAGCGGGCCGTCGAGCTTTTTGAAATAGCCCGCCAGAACGCCGACGCCCGCGCCGATCACCAGCGATAGGATCATCGCCGCCCAGCCCACCGCCATCGAGGCGCGCCCGCCAGCGATCAGCTGTGCGAGGTTGTCGCGGCCCAGCTGGTCGCTGCCCAGCGGGTGTGCCCAGCCGGTTTTGGCGGTGCTGTCCCACAGCGCGGTGTAGATCGGGCGCATGTCCTTGGCGCGGATGTCGAGCGCCTGCGGATCCAGCGTCCAGAGCCACGGGCCGACCAGCACGCCGAGGGTGATGAAGATCAGGAAGAAGCCCCCGATCATCGCGCCTTTGTGCTTGCGGAACTGGCTCCAGACGTCTTTCCACTTGGAGCGCGGCGGCTTGTCCGGGCCTTTGTCGCGCAGGGCCTCGATCGGGGCGGGGGAGGCGGGAACGGGCTCAGTCATAGCGGATCCTCGGGTCGAGAAGGCCATAGAGGATGTCGGCGATCAGGTTGAAGGCCACGATCAGCACGGCAAAGATGAAGGTCAACGTCATCACCATCGGCAGGTCGTTGGCAAAGAGCGCGGTGATCAGCAGTTGGCCGATGCCATTCACCTTGAACACGTTCTCGGTGATGATCGCGCCGCCAAAGATCGCCGGCACGCCGAGCGCGATCACGGTGATCACCGGGATCATCGAGTTGCGCAGCACGTGGATCATCACCACCACGGCTTCCGACAGGCCCTTGGCGCGGGCGGTGCGCACGTAGTCCTGATTGAGGTTGTCGAGCATCGAAGCGCGCATGTAGCGCGACAGCTGCGCGGTGGTCTGCAGCGCCAGCACCATCACCGGCATGACCATCTGCAGCAGCTGGAATTTGAAGCTTTCCCAGTCGTTCACCACGTGGGTGGTGTCATAGATCGACGGGAACCAGCCGAGGTAGACCGAGAAGATCACGATAAGCAGCGGCCCGGTGAAGAACGGCGGGATCGAAAAGCCCACCATGGTGATGAACGTCCCGGCCTGATCGAAGACCGAATACTGCCGGTAGGCCGAGTAGATGCCGATCGGCAGGGCGATCAGCACGCCCACCACGTAGCTCAGGCCGACGACCCAGAGCGTCTGCGGAATGCGCTGCAGCACGATGTCCATCACCGGCGAGCGGGTCTGCCAGGAAATCACCCGCAGCTCACCCTGATAGAGATGCGTGTCGGGCAGCCAGCCGAGCAGCCATGTGTCGCGGGTCAGCCAGTCGATGAAGATCTTGGGCTCGGTCCAGAACACCTGCACCAGCCATTTCCAGTATTGCACCAGCGCCGGTTCGCCGACGCCGAGCGCCTCGCGCATCTTCTGCTTCACCTCCGGCGGCACCGTCAGCGGCACCTGCGCCATGGGATCGCCCGGCGCGAGTTGCAGCAGCATGAAGATCACGAAACTGATGAACAGCAGCGTCGGGATCGAAAGGACGAGGCGGCGGATTGCGTAGGTCAGCATGGGCGGACCTCGCGTGCGAGGGCGCGGGCGGGTCTGGGCTGCGGATGCAGCCGCCGCGTCCGGCACCGGTCATGGATGCGGGCTGTGTGCGTCATGAATTCCGTGTCTTTGTTGTGGGGCCCGTGCGGCGGAACCGGCTGACGCCGTGCGGCGGCAGTTGCCGCGTCGGTGGACCGGGGCGGGAGGCCGAGGTCCGGGTTCCGGAGAGGTGAGGTCACGGGCAGACCTTCCGAGCAAGGGGCACGCCCCCGCGCCGGGCGGGGACGTGCGTGTCAGGCGATCAGCCGTCGATGCGGTACCAGTCGGCGGCGTTCCACAGCTCGCTGTCCCAGGTGTTCAGCACGACACCGCCCAGCGTGTTGGAATGCGCCGAGACGCGGCCACGGTCGACCAGAGGCACGATGGTCATCGTTTCCTTGGTGATGATGTCGTTCAGCTTCTTGGCGATCTCGCCGCGCTTCTCCAGCTCGCCAGTCTGCGCCAGCTCGTCGAGCAGGGCGTCATACTCTTCGTTGCAGAAGCGGTTGATGTTCTCGCCCTGCCACTGGGTCGACGGCTTCGGCTCGTTGCCGCAGCGGTACATCTGCAGGTAGGACTGCGGGTCGGTGCCGTCGAAGTTGTTGGCGTACATCTCGACGTCGGCATAGAACTTCTGGAAGGTGTCCGGCGAGCCCGGATCCCCGCCGAAGAACACCGAGCTGTCGACGTTGCGCAGTTCGGTTTCGACACCGATCTGGCGCCACCAATCCTTGATCAGAGCCTGGAAGTCCTGACGCACGGCGTTGGTCGAGGTCTGGTAGAGCAGGCTCAGCGGCTCGCCGTCCTTGTCGCGCACGCCATCGCCATCGCTGTCGGTCCAGCCAGCCTCTTCAAGCAGCGCCTTGGCGCCTTCGAGGTCCTGCGTCAGACATTCGGTGTTGTCCGAGGCGTAAAGCTCGGGCGCGGGCACGAGGTTACAGGTGGCGCGGCCGGCCTGGCCGTAGCCGATCTCGGTCAGCAGCTCGCGGTCGATGGCCATCGACAGTGCGCGGCGGACGCGCTCGTCGGACAGGATCGGGTGCGGGTGCGCCACGGTGGCGCGCTCGCCCTCGGGCAGCTCCGGCGAGGGGTCGGTCATGTTCATCTCGATCCGTTCGACCAGGGTGCCGAAGGCCGAGACCGGGGTGCCTGCGCCGCCTTCAGCCATCGAGGCGAGGACGTCGGGGGCAAGCTGCAGGTTCCACGCGTAGTCGAATTCACCGGTCTGCAGCACCGCGCGGGCCGCGGATTCCGCATCGCCGCCGCCTTTCAGCGTGGCGGTCGCGAAGGCGGGCTTGGCCGGGTCACGGTAGTTGGGGTTGGCCGAGAGCGAGATCACGTCGTTCGGCTTGAACTCGTCGACCACGAAGGGGCCGGTGCCGATGGGGTTGAAGTTGGCCTCGGTGCAGGTCGAAGCCGCCGCGCCCGTGCAGTTCTCGAACTGCGCTTTCTGCAGGATCGGGGACTGGCCGCCCATGAAGGGGCCGTAGGGGTTCGGCATCGCCTCGTCGAAGTTCACCACGACGGTCAGATCGTCCGGGGTCTCGATCGAGGAGATGTGGTCGAACTTGGCCAGCTGTGCGCAGCCGCCTTCGGGGTCCATGCAGTAATCGGCGGTGAACTTGACGTCAGCCGAGGTCACCGGCGTGCCGTCGGACCACAGCAGGCCCTCCTTCAGCTTCCAGGTGATCGACTTGAGGTCTTCGGACACACCGCCGTTTTCGACCGTGGGGATTTCCTCTGCCAGATAGGGCACCAGCGCGCCGGTCTCGGTGTAACGGCCCAGCGGTTCGAGCACGAGCGACGAGGCTTCGATGTCCTTCGTGCCGCTCGACAGGTAGGGCGTCATGATCGACGGCGCCTGCCAGTAGATGATGTTCACATGCCCGTCGGAGCCGCGCTCCGCCATTGCGGCGGGGGCCAGCGCAAAGCTGGCGGCAGCTCCGAGCAGAAGGGTCTTGAGTTTCATAGGTCACTCCCTGTTATCGACCTAAGACCGTTTGGTCATTCGACCTTTGGTCTCTTCTTTGTGGCAGCGGGAAAACCGTGAAACGCCGGACGTTTGGTTCCGGCGCTTCTGGTGGTCTCATCCCGCTTGCCGGTCATCGAAACAGAACCCGCGCAAAATGCAAGCATTGCCTTGGGGTCAGCCCCCGCATGGGTTTGACAGTTTCACGAAGGTGCCTTTAGCGTTTGCACCAACCGATACGGAGAGGCCCTGATGCTGGACACCCCCATTGCGCGGATCGACCGCCTGCGCGTTGAATTCGAGACAAAAGACGGCCCGGTGGCTGGTGTCGAGGATGTAAGCTTTGAGATCAACGCGGGCGAAACCGTCTGCGTGGTTGGGGAATCCGGCTCCGGCAAATCGGTCAGTTCGCTTTCGCTAATGCGGCTGATCGAGTTCGGCGGCGGAGAAATCGCCAACGGGCGCCTAATTTTTGATCGCAAGGACGGCGGCGAGACTGACCTTGCGAAAGCCTCTCAGGACGTCATGCGCGACATCCGCGGCAACGAGATCGGCATGATCTTCCAAGAGCCGATGACCGCGCTCAACCCGGTGTTTACCGTGGGCCGCCAACTGACCGAAGGCCTGCGCGTGCATCGCGGCATGACCAAGGATGAGGCCGAGGCGCGGGCGTTGGAACTGCTGAAACAGGTGCGCATCCCCGAGCCCGAGCGGCGGCTGAAGCAATACCCGCACGAGCTGTCGGGGGGCATGCGGCAGCGCGTGGTGATCGCCATGGCGCTGGCCTGCAAGCCGCGCCTGCTGATCGCCGACGAGCCGACCACGGCGCTTGATGTGACCATTCAGGCCGAGATCCTCGCGCTGATGGACCGGCTGAAGCGTGAAACCGGCACGGCGGTGATGTTCATCACCCATGACATGGCGGTGGTGGCGCAGATGGCCGACCGGGTGGTCGTCATGTTCCGCGGCAACAAGGTCGAAGAGGGCACGGTCGAGGAGATCTTCGAAAACCCCCAGCACCCTTATACGCAGGCGCTGCTGGCGGCGGTGCCGAAGCTGGGCGAGATGCGCGGCAAGGCGCTGCCCGAGCCGATGAAGCTGCTGGGCCGCGAGCAGGACGAGATCAAGCCGATCCCCGGCAGCGAAACGCCGCTGCTTGAGGTTCAGGGGCTGACCACGCGCTTTCCGGTCAAGGGTGGGTTCTTTCGCCAGACCGTGGCCAACGTGCATGCGGTCGAAGATGTCAGCTTCACCGTCAACAAGGGGCAGACGCTCAGCTTGGTAGGGGAGTCGGGCTGCGGCAAATCCACCTGCGGGCGCTCTATCCTGCGGCTGGTGGAGCCCGAAAAAGGCCGCATCGTGCTCGACGGCGTCGACGTGATGGGGCTGGGGCCGAACATGCTGCGCGATGCGCGGCGCGAGATGCAGATGATCTTTCAGGATCCCTTCGCCTCGCTCAATCCGCAGATGAACCTTGCCGACCAAGTGGCTGAGCCAATGCGCAATTACGGCTCTCACAAGGGCAAGGAGATGATGGACCGCGTGGCCATGCTGTTCGACCGGGTCGAACTGCCGCGCAGCTTCATGCGCCGCTTCCCGCACGAACTGTCGGGCGGCCAGCGGCAACGCATCGCCATCGCGCGGGCGCTCGCGCTCAATCCCAAGCTGATCGTCGCGGATGAGGCGGTCTCGGCGCTCGATGTGTCGGTGCAGGCGCAGGTGGTCAATCTGATGATGGAACTGCAGGCCGAGCTTGGGTTGTCCTATCTTTTCATCAGTCACGACATGGCGGTGGTCGAACGGGTCAGCCACAAAGTGGGGGTGATGTACCTTGGCCGGATCGTCGAAATCGGGCCGCGCGCGGCGGTTTTCGAGAACCCGCAGCACGCCTATACCAAGGCTCTGATGTCCGCCGTTCCGATCGCCGATCCGCGCCGCCGGAAGTCGGAAAAAGACCTCAATTTCAAGCCCATTCCCTCGCCGATCCACCCGGTCGGATACGAGCCCGAGCAGAACGTGTACCAGCAGGTCGGGCATGATCATTTCGTGCTCACCTCTGCCAGTGGCTACTAAGGGTTGTGGCGCCCCATACGGCGCTTCTCTGCCTAAAAGGAGAAAAATAGGGCTTGGAGGTGGATCTGTCGGCGTGTGATGATTATGCACGATCGGAACGAAGCACAGACACGAATCTGTGCCGGGCCCGAGAGCAGAAGGCAGAGACCAAGCGTGCAGACAGACGTCGCGAGCGGCAACACCGAAGGTGTCGGAACGACACTGAAACCCTTCCAGTTCCGGGGGCGGTTCCTGACCGCACTGGCCCTGCGCCTGAGCGCGGCGCCGGACGCCCGGTTCTACGAGATGCTGGCGGACCGGCTGGAGAAGACGCCGAACTTCTTCACCGACGCGCCGGTGATCATCGACCTTGAACAATCGCAAGCTGAGGTCAGCGCCGAGGCGCTGAGCGAGCTGGTCGCCGATCTACGCCGCCGCGATCTGGCGGTTTTCGGCATTCAGGGCGGCGATGAGGCGCTCCGCGAGGCTGCGGCCGGGCTGGGGCTGATCACCGTGACAGGCGGGCGCGATGCGCCGCTGCGCGGGGCGCTGCCCAGTTCTGAACAGAAACGCCCGCAGCGGGTCATCCCCGAGCGCGCGCGCCCCGAACCGACGCCAGCCCCGGCCCCCGAGCCGCAGCCGGCGCCCGAACCGGTGCGCATGGCGCCCGAAAACAAGATCGTCACCATGCCGGTGCGCTCGGGCCAGACGGTGATCGCCGACAAGGGCGATCTGACCATCGTCGGCCCGGTCAGCTCGGGCGCCGAGCTTTTCGCCGCCGGCAACATTCACGTCTATGGCCGCATGCGCGGCCGTGCCTTTGCGGGCATTGACGGCGATGAGAACGCCCGCATCTTCTGCCAGTCTCTCGATGCCGAGCTGCTGGCGATCGCCGGTCTTTACCGGACATCCGACAGCCTTGGCGCCGACGTGCGTCACAAGATGGTGCAGATTTACCTCGAGGACGAGCGGCTGGTCGTTTCGCCGTTCGCCTGACCTCGACATTTAGACAGGAGCCGCCAGTGAGCAAAGTAATTGTTGTGACCTCGGGCAAGGGTGGCGTGGGCAAGACCACGTCCTCGGCCGCCATCAGCGCCGGTCTCGCGGCACGCGGGCACCGCACCGTGGTGATCGACTTCGACGTGGGCCTGCGCAACCTCGACATGATCATGGGCTGCGAGCGCCGCGTGGTGTTCGACTTTATCAACGTGATCCAGGGCGATGCCAAGCTGAACCAAGCGCTGATCCGCGATCGTCGGCTCGACAACCTTTATGTGCTGCCGACCTCGCAGACCCGCGACAAGGACGCGCTGACCCAAGAGGGCGTCGAGAAGGTGCTGAACGAGCTGCGCGAGGAGTTCGACTACATCATCTGCGACAGCCCGGCGGGCATCGAGCGCGGCGCGCAACTGGCCATGTACTACGCCGACGAGGCGGTGGTGGTGACCAACCCCGAGGTGTCTTCGGTACGCGACAGTGACCGCATGCTCGGGCTGCTCAGCTCCAAGACCGCCCGCGCCGAGAAGGGCGAGGAAGACCAGATCAAGAGCCACCTATTGCTCACCCGCTTCGACCCCAAGCGTTCGGGCGAGGGCGAGATGATGTCGGTGGAGGACGTGCTGGAAATTCTCGCGATCCCGCTGCTGGGCGTGATCCCGGAAAGCCCCGCGGTGCTGCGCGCCTCGAACGTCGGCGTGCCGGTGACATTGAACGAAAAGTCCCGCGCGGCCACCGCCTATGAGGAAGCCGTCGCGCGCCTCTGCGGTGAAGAGATCGAGATGAAGATCGAAGGGGAGAAGGTTCCCGGCTTCATGTCGCGGCTCTTCGGGAGGAGCGCATGAAGGTTTTCGGCTTTACCTTTAACCGCAAGCCCAAGTCGTCGACGCAGGCCAAGGAGCGGCTTCAGATCCTGCTGGCGCACGAGCGCGGGTCGGGGCCGAAAGCCGAGTTCCTGCCGATGCTGCAGCGTGACATCCTCGAGGCGATCAAGCGCTATGTCGAGGTGAGCGACGACGCGGTCGGCATCCGCATGGATTCCGTCGGCGACGTCTCGAGCCTCGAGATCAACATCGAGCTGCCCGCGGACGAAAAGAAGAAGGTGGCGGCAAAGGGCTGAGGCCCGACGCCACTTTTCAGATGCACGCGCGTTTGGTCGGCGCCCGAGGGGGCGCTGCCCCCGTCCGCTGACGCGGACTCCCCCGGGATATTTTCGTCTAGACGAAGAGACCGGCGTTTCGCTCTTGTTCCTGGCGGCAGTTTTTTGTAGCGGGGCGCCTTTCCAGCGCGGAGGGTGTCATGGGTGAAGTCATGGGCGTCATGGACGTCATGGGCAGTGCAGAATTTGCGTCGGGCGACGTTCTGGCGATCGACTTCGGGACCTCCAACTCGGCGGCCGCGATCGTCGAGGGGGGCGCGGTGCGGCGGCTGCAGATCGAAGCGGGCAGCGAGACGCTTCCCACTGCGGTGTTCTTCCCCGAAGACGGCGGCATGCTGATCGGTGCGACGGCTTCCGAGGCGCTGATCGCCGGCGACGAGGGGCGCTATATGCGGGCGCTCAAAAGCGTGCTGGGCACCGCGCTCTTTCATGAAAAGCGTCTGATTGGCCGCAAACGGCGCACGCTGGCCGAGATCGTGACCGCGTTTCTGCGCGAGGTGAAGGCGCGCGCCGAGGCAGAGGCGGGGCGGCGGTTCGACCGGGCGCTCTCGGGCCGGCCTGTGCATTTCCATTCCGGCGATCCCGAGCGCGACGCGCGCGCCGAGGAAGACCTGCGCGGCTGTTACAAGGCGGCGGGCTTCAAGCATGTGGAGATGATGTTCGAACCCGAGGCGGCGGCGCTGGCCAGCGCCGTGTCCGAGGGGGCAGGCGGCACCGGCCTGATCGTCGACATCGGCGGCGGCACTTCCGATTTCACCGTGTTCCGCAGCGAGGGAACGGGGATCGCGATCACCGCCAGCCACGGCATCCGGCTTGGCGGTACGGATTTCGATCATGCCGTTTCCATGCGTCACGCCATGCCGCTCTTGGGTCTGGGCGGTCAGCTGCGGCGCGATTTCGGCGGCGGGCTGCTGCCGGTGCCAAATGCGCTTTACGTGGATCTGTCCACGTGGGCGAAGATCGCTTTCCTTTACACTCGCGAGACCGAGCGGGCGGTGGAGGACCTGCTGCGCCATGCCGAGGCGCCCGAGCGGATGCAGCGGCTGAAGACGGTGATCGCGGACGAGCTTGGCCACGAGCTGGCCTTTGCGGTCGAGCGTGGCAAGATCGACGCCAACTCCGGCGCCGGGGCCGAGATCGCCATGGGGATGATCGCGCCGGGGCTGGCGGCGCGCGTCACGCCCGGATCGCTCAACGCGGCGCTTTCCGAGATGCGCGAGGCGCTGCGCATGGCCATCTACCAGACCCTGATGCTGGCGCAGGTCTCGCCGGCGCAGGTGGACAACGTGGTGCTGGTGGGCGGCTCGAGCCTGATGGCGCTGGTGGGCGACGAGGCGCGGGCGGTCTGCCCGGGGGCCACGCAGCGCCGCTCGGAGGCCTTTACCGCCGTCGTTGATGGGCTGGCGTGGGCGGCGGCGGGACGCGGCGTCGCGCGCCGCTGAGCGCTGCGTGGATATAGGGCGGCCCAGAGTCTGCGGGCGGCGAATGCCCCGTGGGGGCTTGTGGCTGGCGCCGAGGCGCGATTAGGTCGGCGCGGAAGACAGACCAAGGACGCCCCATGACCCCCCGCCTATCGCCGCGTGAGCTGCTGGAAAAGCTCGTCTCCTTTCCCACTGTCAGCAGCGGCAGCAATCTCGACCTCATTGGCTGGACCGAAGACTATCTCGCCAGCCATGGCATCGACAGCCACCGCCACGCCAAACCTTCCGAGCCCGACCTGAAGGCGGCGCTTTTCGCCCATGTGGGGCCGCAGGCCGAGGGCGGCGTGGTGCTGTCGGGGCATACCGATGTGGTGCCGGTAGAGGGGCAGGCGTGGGACAGCGACCCTTGGGTGCTGACCGAGCGCGAGGGGCGGCTTTACGGGCGTGGCTCCACCGATATGAAGGCCTTTGACGCGCTGGCGATCTGGGCGCTGGTCGAGGCCAAGCACCGGGGCGTGCGTAGGCCGCTGCAGCTTGCGTTCAGCTACGACGAGGAGATCGGCTGTGAGGGCGCGATCGATCTGGTCGAGGCGATGCAGGGTGTGGTGCCCAAGGCCCGCGCGGTGATCGTCGGCGAGCCGACCATGCTGAAGCCGGTGACCGGTCATAAGGGCGGGCGCAGTTTCGACGTGCATGTGCACGGCGTCGAGGTGCACAGTTCAATCCTCGAAACCGGCGTCTCGGCGATCATGTGGGGCGCCAAGCTGATCGACTGGTGCAACGCGCTGAACGCCGAATGCGCCGCGGCGGAGCCGGGCCCGGTGGCGCAGCTGTTCACCCCGCCGCACACCAACGTCCACGTTGGCCAGATCCGCGGCGGCACGGCGCAGAACATCACCGCCAAGGACTGTTGGTTCCCGCTCGGCTTCCGCGTGGTGCCGGGCGAGGACCCTGAGTATTGGGTGAGCCGGCTGAAGGACAAAGTGGCCGAGCTGACCGCGCAGATGCAGGCGGTGCGGCCCGAGGCGTGGATCGAGGTCAAGGAGTCCTTCAACCTGCCGCCCTTTGCGCCCACCGAGCACAACCGTGCCGAGGAACTGGTGCGCCAGATCACCGGCGACAACGCCAAACGCCACGTCAGCTACGGCACCGAGGCCAGCCATTTCCAGAACGGCGGCTACGACGTGGTGGTTTGCGGGCCGGGCGACATCGGCATCGCGCATCAGCCGAATGAGTCCATTGCCGTCTCGCAGCTTCAGGCCGGGCAGGCCTTCATGGAGACGCTGCTGGAGCGTCTGGCATGAGCCTTGTCTTTCCGTTCCGCGACGAGGGCCCGGTCGAGCATCAGGGCGCGCTGCCCGAAACGGTGGACCTTGTGGTCATCGGTGGCGGCGTCATCGGCACCTGCGCGGCGCTGTTTGCCAATCGCGCCGGGCTGAAGGTCGCGCTGTTGGAAAAGGGCCGCATCGCCGCTGAGCAAAGCTCGCGCAACTGGGGGTGGATCCGCGTGCAGGGCCGCGACATGGCCGAGATTCCCATTGCGCTTGAGGCGCAGCGGCTGTGGCAGGACCTGGACGGGCTTTGCGAAGGGCGGCTGGGCACGCGCACCGTGGGCGTCGGCTATCTGGCCAAGAGCAAGGCCGAGATGGAACGCTTCGCGGACTGGCTCGAACAGGCAAAACCGCTGGGTGTCAGTTCCGAGCTTCTGGATGCGGAGCAGACCAAGGCGCAGCTTGGCGCGACGGACTGCCCTTGGGTCGGCATGCTGCACACGCCCACCGACATGAAGGGCGAGCCCTGGCAGGCGGTGCCGGAACTGGCGCGGCTGGCGGCTCTTGAAGGGGTGATCGTGCGCGAGCGCTGCGCGGTGCGCGGGCTCGAGCGCAGTGGCGGCAAGGTCACCGGGGTGGTGACAGAGGCGGGAACTGTCCGCTGCGACCGTGCGGTGTTGTCGGGCGGCGCGTGGTCGGGGCTGTTCCTCAAACGCCACGGCGTGACCATCCCGCAGCTGTCGGTGCGCTCCACCGCGATGGCCACCGCGCCGCTGCCGCAGCTGGTGAACACCGCGGCTGTGGATGACGTGCTGGCCTTCCGACCGCGCGCCGATGGCGGTTACACGCTGGCGCCTTCGGCGTTTTCGGAACTGTTCCTCGGCCCCGACGCGGTGCGCCACATGCGGCCCTATCTGACGCTGGCGCGGCAGGGCAGTTTCGACGTGCATTTCCGGGCCAAGGCCCCGGCGGGCTATCCAGATGCCTGGGGCACAGCGCGCAGCTGGCGCGACGACGAAGAGACGCCGTTCGAACGCATGCGCATCCTCTCGCCCGAGCCCAACGCCGGCAAGGTCGCCGCGACGCGCAGCCAGTTCGCGCAGCATTTCCCCGAGATGGGCGACGTGCCCCTGCAGGCCAGCTGGGCGGGGATGATCGATGTGATGCCGGATGTGGTGCCGGTGGCCGATCATGTGGCGGACATTCCGGGGCTGATCGTGGCGACGGGGATGTGCGGCCATGGATTTGGCATCGGGCCCGGCTTTGGCCGGGTGATCGCAGATATGGCGCAGGGCAGGGAGCCGGGCCATGATCTGTCGCGCTTCCGCCTGTCGCGGTTCTCCGATGGCAGCAAGCTGGTGCCGGGGCCGAACCTCTAGGGGCCTGCGCGCGCGCGGCGATGGCGCCCTCTGCTCTGGCATTTGCCTGTGTCTGCCCTTGGGTCACGCGGCGCCGCCGCTTGCCACGCCTTGGCACCGGTGGCAGGCTTCGCGCAAAATATGATCAAACATCAGGGACCCCCGTTATGCCCGTCAAGAACCGTTTCGCCGAACTACAGCCCGAGATCACCGCGTGGCGCCGTGACCTGCACGAAAACCCCGAACTGCTGTTCGACACCCATCGCACCTCGGCGCTGGTGGCGGAAAAGCTACAGGCCTTCGGCTGCGACGAGGTGGTGGAGGGTATCGGTCGCACCGGCGTTGTCGGGGTGATCAAGGGCAAGGCCAGCGGCTCGGGCAAGGTGATCGGTCTGCGCGCCGACATGGACGCGCTGCCGATCCTCGAGGACACCGGGCTGGACTACGCCTCCAAGACCCCCGGTGCGATGCATGCCTGCGGCCACGACGGGCACACGGCAATGCTGCTTGGCGCGGCGAAATATCTTGCCGAGACGCGTCATTTTGACGGCACCGTGGTGGTGATCTTTCAGCCCGCAGAAGAGGGCGGCGGCGGCGGCAAGGAGATGTGCGACGATGGCATGATGGCGCGCTGGGGCATCCAAGAGGTCTATGGTATGCACAACTGGCCCGGCGTGCCGGTGGGCCAGTTCGCCATCCGCCCTGGCGCTTTCTTTGCGGCGACAGACGTTTTCGAGGTGACGGTCGAGGGCAAGGGCGGCCACGCCGCCAAGCCGCATGAGACCATCGACCCCACGGTGGCCTCGGCGCAGATCGTCACGGCGCTGCAGACGATTGCCAGCCGCAACGCCGACCCGGTGAGTCAGATCGTCGTCTCGGTGACCAGCTTCGAGACCTCTTCGACCGCGTTCAACGTGATCCCGCAGCGGGTGACGCTGCGCGGCACCGTGCGCACGCTGGCGCCGGAGAACCGCGACCTTGCCGAAACCCGGATCAGCGAGATCTGCACAGGTATGGCCACGGCGCTCGGCTGCACGGCAGAGATGGAGTACACGCGCAACTATCCGGTGATGGTGAACTCCGAAGAGCAGACCGAGTTCGCCGCCGATGTGGCGCGCGCGGTCGCGGGCGACTGCGCCGCTGCGCCGCTGGTGATGGGCGGCGAAGACTTCGCCTTCATGCTCGAGGAACGCCCGGGGGCCTACATCCTCCTCGGCAACGGCGACACCGCTGCGGTGCACCACCCGCAGTACAATTTCAACGACGAAGCGATCCCTGCGGGCTGTTCGTGGTGGGCCGAGATCGTCGAGCGCCGTATGCCGGCGGCGTAAAGTTTTCTGTCGGGTCGTCGTGCGTGAGGGGGCGCTGCCCCCTCTTGGCCTGCGGCCAATTCACCCCCGGCGTATTTTCAAAGAGAAGAAGCTCTTAGAGGGGCCTGTCGGCGGATCGGCGTCGGGTATTTTCGGGCCAAGCGGCGACACGGCAGGTAGATTTCTCTGCGAAAAGGATTTGCGATTGCGGAGGCTCCTGCTTTGTTCTAAGACCCGCCACAGGCACCCGTAGCTCAGCTGGATAGAGCGCTGCCCTCCGAAGGCAGAGGCCAAAGGTTCGAATCCTTTCGGGTGCGCCACCCACTCTTTCACAGCACTGACGTTCTCAGAGTTTCGCGGCGCGTGGCGTCGCCGGGCCGTTACACGCCTGTGTATTGGGGTGGGTATGGAAAAAAGCCGCGCTGTGGGCAGCGCGGCTTTTCGGTTTTGGTTTGCGAGTTTAGGCGCTGCCTCCCTCTGCCGCCCGTTCCATGCGGATGCGGAACGGCTGGGTCTCGCCGCTTTTGGATTCGCCGAGATAAAGCGTCTGATGCGGGAAGGGGATCTCGATGCCCCGCGCGTCGAAGACCTCCTTCAGCACGCCGTTATAGGCGCGGCCCACGCCCCATTGCGTGCCCGGTACGCATTTGATCCGCGCCCGGACCACCACGGCGCTGTCGCCGAAGGCGTTTATCCCGAACCACTCCAGATCATCTAGGATCGAGGCGGCCTGATCGGGGTCGGCGCGCAGCTGCTCGAAGGCGTCGAGCATGGCCTGTATCACTTCGGCGATGTTCTCGCGATAGGCGACGCCCATGTCGCAGACGAAATAGCCGAAATCGCGCACGAAGTTGGTTACCATGTCGACCGAGGAGAAGGGGATCACGTGGAACGCCCCGCTCAGGTCGCGCAGGCTGACCGAGCGGATGGTCAACCGCTCGACCACGCCGGTGGTGCTGCCAAGCGTGACCACATCGCCGACGTTCATTGCGTTCTCAAGCTGGATAAAAATGCCGGTGATGATGTCCTGCACCATTTTCTGCGCGCCAAAACCGATGGCGAGGCCGAGCACCCCGGCCGAGGCCAGCAGCGGCGCGATGTCGAGGCCGATCTCGGAGAGCACGAACATCAGCGTGATGACGATCAGCGCGATGGTCGCGGCATTGCGCAGCAGGGTCAGCAGGGTGCGCTCGCGCGCTGTGGCGACCGAGCCGAACTCGGGGTTGAGCCGGTAGTCGACCCAAGAGGTCAGCGCCACCCAGACCGCGAAAGCCACCAGCAGCACCGCCGCCACCGAGAACAGCGTCGAGGTCAGTTGTAGGCCGATCTGGCTGGCCAGCCAGCCGCGCAGGTCGATCAGGCTGATCGCGTTGAGCGCGAAGACCACCACCAGCACGAAGATCGCGAGACGCAGCACGAACAGCGCTTTCGGCACGAAGGTGTTGAGGCGCTTTTCCAGCAGCGGCAGTCGCGCGGTCAGAGTGTCGGGCAGTTGCACGCCGCGCACCATGACACGCGTCAGCACGCCCGAAAGCACCATGCCCAGCAGCGCTACCAGCAGCACCTGTCCCGAGTTCAGCAGCGAGCGGAAGGCGGCGTCGCCCGGTTGCACCAGCACCAGCACCAGCATGGTCAGAAGATAGAGCAGCGCCGGCCAGTGCCAGTGCTGCACGAGGAAGGTGAAGGCGCCGCGTTTCTTCTTTGGCTTTGTCGCGCTGTCGCCCATGGGGAACTCGTCGGGGGCTGCGGACGTGGGGGCCTCGGCGCTCTCGGCCGCTTCGGCAAGGCGCATCTCCTGAGCGTGCTCGGCCTCGGACTGGCCGCCCCGAAGCAGCCAGTCGGCCACCGCACGGCGGTTGCGCAGCACCAGCCAGATCGCCAGCCCGACGACGATCACCGCGATCAGCGCCGAGGTCGCACGCCCGGCTGCGAGCGAGACATTGGCGTTGATGATCGGCACGATCAGCAGCTGGCCGTAGCCGACCAGACCGACCATGAAGTTGAGCCGGCTGCCGAGGTATTGCGCCGCGGCGTCCGAGACCGGCAGCGGTCGCAGGTTGCGGGCCGAGGGCGATAGCGCGAGCCGGACCAAGACTTTCGACAGTTCGACCAGTAGGAAGGCATTGAGGTAAAGCGTTTGGCGGATGCCGATCTGCCCGAAGTTGCCCAGCAGCAGCGTGGCGATCAGATAGCCGACGGCCATGCGATGATCACGATCGCCACATCGATCAGCGCCGAGGCGACAAACAGCATTGCGGTGCGCAACACACCCGCCTCGCGTGCCGAGGCGCCCATGCGCGCATATAGCGCCTTGCCCGTGCGGCGCAGCAGCAGGAACACCGCCACCGTCGCGACGATGATCAGCGCCAGTTCCTTGAGTGCGTCCAACAGCACGCCCGCTTCGCTGCCGTCAAGCCCGTCGAAGACCCGCGGCGCGAGCGCAAGCTGGGCCAGCGCGGCCTCTGCGCTGGCGGCGATGCCCTCGGCGGTTTCCTGTGTGATCAGGGCAATGCGGCGGCTGAACGAAAGGGTCTCGGCGGGGGCGGCCTCCTCGCCGGCGAGCGTCTCGACGATCTGGTCGCCAGCATTGGCCGAGGCGTCTTGCTGTGCGGCGCGCAACTCGGCGATCAGCGCTTCACGGCTTTAGTCGTCTTCGATGACCTCAAGCAGCAGATCGAGCTTGCTCGGCGCTGTGTCGCTTGTATCGGAAGAGGGGGCGGCTTGCGCGTCGGCATTCTGGGCCGCGGTACGCGTCGGGGAAAGGGCGCTGAATGCCATGGCGGCGAGGATCAGCAAAGCTGCGATCCCGGATCTTAGAACTGTCATATCACCACGTTCGATTACCAATAGTCACGGGGGCGTCCCTGCGGCATTCGCGAGGGAGATGACACCGAAGACCGGTCACGGCGTGGTGAAGGCCAAGGTGCCAGACGCCAATGGGCAGCTAGGATGACGCGCCGCCGTGGCCAGAGAGGCGGGCGCGCAATCGCGTCATTGAAAAAAATGCTGTTCCGCGGGAACCGAAGCGCTATGGCGGGCGTTGAAGACCCGGCCTCAAAGAACAAGACACGCAGGGACAGGGCAGACAGGGTGAAGGACTTCCTCGACGATCCGGACGCGATCCGGGACAGCAATCTTAGGGATGCGTTGCGCAATGCCACATCCGCCCCTCACGCCCGCCTCGATGCGCATCTCTCTCAGCTTGATCTGACGGACATGCAGGCGCGCCGTGCCTTCTGCGAAGTGCAGAGGCGTGGCTTCTCGCGTCTTGGCGAAGCCTGCCGTTGGCATGCCGCCGAAGCCAGCGATGCGCTGATCGCCACGCTGCGCGCGCTTGAGGATGATCTGGACGGGCCTCTCAACCGGTCGGGTCCCGGGCGGGACCTGCCGCTGCATTCGGATGCGGTGGCCTATCTGCTGCTCGGCTCGCAGTTGGGCGCGACGATGCTGCGCCGGGCCATGCCGGAACCGCCTGAGCGCGGCTATTTCGCCCTGGCGCCCGCGCGCGGCGCGTGGCGGGCGTTCTGCCAGCGGCTTTCGGCGCAGCCGGCCCGCTGCTCCGAGGCGCAGCGCGTGCTGCGCGATGCCATTCGCGCCTTTTCCATTTTCGAACACGAGGCGCGCAACGTGCTGACCGCGCCGACCGCCGGAGCAACATGAACGATTCTTTCATCTCGACCGACACGCCTGTCGATCTGACCAACTGCGACCGTGAGCCAATCCATCTGCTGGGCAACGTTCAGTCTTTTGGTGCGCTCATCGCTATTTCTGCCGACTGGATCGTGCAGCATGCCTCGCAGAACACCGGTGCCTTGCTGGGGATCGAGGCCGAGAGCCTGCCCGGCATCAGCCTCACCGAGGCGCTGCCGCGCGCCACGGTGGCCAAGCTGCGGGAGAAGCTGGGCGGCACCAGCCACGAAAACGCGGTGGCGCGGGTCTTTTCGATGGATGTGTTCGAAGACGGTCGTCTGTTCGACGTCAGCGCGCATCAGTCCGGGCCCAGCTTCATCTTCGAGTTCGAGCCGAAGGTGCGCGATTCCGAAGAGGATGAGCTTGCGCTGGTCACGCCGATGCTGCGCCGGGTCTCGGCGCAAAAGGATCTGGTGAGCGCCTCTGAAGAGGCCGCGCAGCAACTGCGGACGCTGACGGGGTTCGACCGGGTCATGGTCTATCAGTTCGGTCCCGAAGGCGACGGCACGGTGATCGCCGAGGCCAAGGACGGTGCGGATCCGGAAACCTATATGGGGCTGCATTTCCCCGCTTCCGATATCCCCCGGCAGGCGCGGGCGCTCTACAAGCGCAGCTTGCTGCGGCTCATTGCGGATGTCGATGACGAGGTCTCACCGATCATGCCGCAGCAGAGCCCAGAGGGGCGGCCGCTCGATCTGTCTCTGGCCGTGTCGCGGGCGGTCTCGCCGGTCCATCTGGAGTATCTGCGCAACATGAATGTGCGCGCCTCGATGTCGGTGTCGATCATCATCCGCGGTGAGCTTTGGGGCCTGTTCGCCTGCCATCACCGCGCGCCGCTGCATGTGGATTATGAGCGCCGCACCGCGGTGGAACTGCTGGCGCAGTTCTTTGCATACGAGCTTGAACGGCAGGAAGCCAAGGCCACCAGCGATACGGTGGGCCGGGCGCAACGGCTGCACGACCGGCTGATGATGCAGGTCAGTTCGGGCGAGGGGCTGGCCGCCAGCTTCCCGAACATCGCGCGCGAGATCGGCAAGGTGATCCCCTTCGACGGGATCGCGCTCTATTCCGATGGTGAGTACGCGACGCAAGGCACGGCCCCCTCGAAAGAGCAGTTCCAGACCATCGCGCGATTCCTCAACACCGCCGCTGCAAGCCGCGTCTATGCCACCGATTGCCTCTCGGCGCGATTGCCGTCGATGGACAGCCTGTTGCCCGACTGCGCGGGCATTCTCGCCATTCCGGTGTCGCGCACGCCGCGTGATTACATCGTGCTCTTCCGCTCGGAAGTGATGCGGCAGGTGAATTGGGCGGGCAACCCCAACAAGCCGGTCGAAGTTGGCCCGCTGGGCGCGCGCCTGACTCCGCGCAAAAGCTTCGAGACATGGAAGCAGGACGTGGCCGGGCGCAGCGAGACGTGGTCTCAGACCGCGCTCAAGGCGGCCGAGGCGATCCGTGTGACGCTGCTTGAAGTGGTGCTGAAACTGTCGGACGAGGTCAATGCCGAGCGCAAGCGCGCGCAGGATCAACAGGAACTGCTGATCGCCGAGCTCAACCACCGGGTGCGCAACGTGCTGGGGCTGATCCGCTCGCTGGTCGGCCAGTCGCGGCGGTCTGCCCAGACGATCGAAGAGTTCACCGCCGCTGTCGACGGGCGCATCCACGCTTTGGCGCAGGCGCACGACCAATTGACCTCGACGGAATGGAAGCCCGTCGCTCTGCGCGAGCTTCTGAAGGTCGAGCTGGGCGCTTACATCGCTGGCGAAGAGCACCGGGTGTCGATCACCGGGCGCCCTGTGCTGCTGGCCCCCGAGGCATTCGCGACCATGGCGCTGGTGCTGCACGAGCTTGTCACCAACTCGGTCAAATACGGCGCGCTGTCGGTGCCGTCGGGCCGGGTCGAGGTGACGCTGGAGCGGTTGCCCGACGGGCTGCAGCGCATCGCGTGGGCGGAAAGCGGTGGCCCGGCTGTGCGCGCGCCGGAACGGCGCGGTTTCGGCACCACGATCATCGAGAAATCCATTCCCTTCGAACTGCGCGGCAAGGCGGAGGTGCATTTCGAGGTCACCGGCCTGCGCGCCGAGTTCTTGCTGCCCGAACGCTATATCACAGACGCGCCGGACCCGGCGCCGGTCGCGGCTGAACCAGAGCCCGAAGCGCCGGCGATCAGCGAGGACGGCATTTCTGGCGTGGCGCTTGTGGTCGAGGACAACATGATCATCGCCATGGACGCCGCCGATATCCTGTCGGATCTCGGTGCCGAAACGGTGCACACCGCCTCTTCGGTCGCCGAGGCCATGCGGATCATCGACGCGCATCCGATTCAGGTGGCGGTGCTGGACGTGAACCTCGGGTCGGAAACCAGTCTGCCGGTGGCCGAGATGCTGGCGGCGCGCGGCGTGCCCTTCGTGCTGGCCAGCGGCTATACGGGGCAGTCGGACTGGCTGTCGCGCTTTCCCAAGGCGCCGATGACCAGCAAGCCGTTCACCATCGAAACGCTGACGAAAGCGGTCTCGCGACTGGCCACGTGAGCGGGGCGCCCGCAAGCGGCGTGCTGAGGGTCTGACGTAGAAAAGAGGCGGGCGAGGAAAGAGGCTTGTGAGGGCAGGGGGGCGAGGGCAGGGGCCGTCAGGCCGCCTTGCCCTCGTTTTCCTTGTCCGTCCCGATCTGCGCGCGCAGGCTATCCACCGCGGCGGCGGCCTTTTCGCCCGCCTCGGTCAGCGCGTCGGCAAGGGTTTCAGCGCGGTCGGTGTCGACGCCGCGGCGCAGGATATTGGCGGCGCTTGTGGTCACCGCGGTCAGGTTGCTGAGCGTGTGGAACAACTCGCTGAGCGAGGTCAGCATTTGCCGGTCCTCAAAGTCACGACCGTTGGTCTTGCCGTCTGCGGCCTTGCCGGACATCAGCGACGAAAGCGCCAGCACGCGGCTGACCTTGCCGTCCTGCCAGTCCAGCGGCACGATCTCGACTTCCCAGAGGGTGTCTGCGGCCTCGGCTCCGGCGAAGACACCGATGAAACTGGAAGGTTTGCCGTCGAAGGCGCTGCGCACCGTGGCCTCGGCCTTCTCGCGCTCGGTGCCTTTCCAGAAGCTTGTCCAGACCTGCCCGCAGACCGCTTCGGCGTCGACGTTCAGCAATTCAAGCCCGCGTTTGTTGATCGCCATGACCTTGCCCTCGCGGTCGAGGACCTTGGCGCAGACGGTACTGCGCTGAGCAAGGTAGCCCATTGCGGCGGACAGGGCGGAAGCTTCGAGGCTGCTATCTGCGAGAATCATTGAAGAGGGTCCGGGAATAAAGGGCACGGAGCCGTTAATCGATTGGTAACATACCTGCTGGCATACCAATCGCGCAATGCTTGTAACGTCACGTCCGGGCATTTTCTCGGCCCGGGGCATGTGCGTGAACGACCCCCGCGCCAGGATCCGGCTTCGGCGAAGGTTTCAGTGAAAGTCCCTGCTTGGAAACAGTTTCTTGGCTTGGTCCCTTGGGTGCCGGGCGCTGCCGCCGACCGGCCTGCGGGCTTCGTCGGCGCGGCCGTCGTTGCTCTCGATTGAAGCGCCGATGGCCAGCGGCCCGCCCAGTTCCGACAGCAGGGGCGACAGGTCCTCGACATGCTCGGCGATCAGATGCGTCACCACGCCCTCGCGCTCGAGCCGACCAGTGACGCGCAACAGGCGGCCCGCGATCACCGCCTTGCGGAAGGTCTCGTAGATCTTTGTCCAGACCACAACGTTGGCGGTGCCGGTCTCATCCTCCAGCGTCAGGAAGATCACCCCCGAGGCCGTGCCGGGACGCTGGCGGGTGATCACCAGCCCGGTGGCGGTGACCCGATGGCGGTGCGGGACGGTGCCGAAGCGCTCGTGCGGCAGGCTCTCGGGCAGGCGCGGACGCAGCAGTTCCATCGGGTGGGCGCGCAGGGACAGGCGCAGCGAGAGGTAATCCTCGACCACCTCCTGTCCCAGCGTCATGGCGGGCAGCACCACGTCGGGCTCGGCGACGCCTTCGCCATCCTCGCCAAAGAGCGGCAGCGGCTTGGGCGCGCGCAACGCCTTGGCGGCCCAGAGCGCATCGCGCCGGGTGAGGCCGATGGCGGCAAAACCGTCGCCCTCGGCCAGCCGCTCCAGCGCCGCGGGCTTCACCCCGGCGCGGCGCCACAGGCTTTCCACGTCGGGATAGCCATTGCCGCGCGCCGCGACGATCCATGCCGCATCCTCTTCGCGCAGCCCCTTGATCTGGCGAAACCCCAGCCGCAGGGCGAGGCTTCCATCGGGGCGCGGCTCGAGCGTGTTGTCCCAGTCCGAATGGTTCACCGAAACCGGCCGCACCTCGACGCCATGCTCGCGTGCGTCGCGCACCAGTTGGGCGGGGGCGTAAAACCCCATGGGCTGGGCGTTGAGCAGCGCGCAGGTGAAGATCGCCTGATGATGCTTCTTCAGCCATGCCGAGATATAGACCAGCCGGGCGAAGCTGGCGGCGTGGCTTTCGGGAAAGCCGTAGCTGCCGAAGCCCTCGATCTGGGCAAAGCAGCGCTCGGCGAAGGCGCCGTCGTAGCCGCGTGCCAGCATCCCGGAAACGAAGCGGTCGCGGAATGCCCCGATGGTGCCCATGCGCTTGAAGGTGGCAAGGCTGCGGCGCAGCCGGTCGGCCTCGGCGGGGGTGAACCCGGCGGCGACCACGGCGATCTGCATCGCCTGTTCCTGAAACAGCGGCACGCCATAGGTACGGCCCAGCACCTCCATCATCGCCGGACCAAGATCTTCGATGGGCTCCTTGCCCTGACGGCGGTTGATGAAAGGATGCACCATGCCGCCCTGAATCGGGCCGGGGCGCACGATGGCCACCTCGCAGACCAGATCGTAGAACCGCCGCGGCAGCATTCGCGGCAGGAAGTTCAACTGCGCCCGGCTTTCCACCTGAAACACCCCGATGGCATCGGCCCGGCAGAGCATGTCGTAGACCGTTCCATCCTCGCTCGGGACATTGGCCAGCGTCAGATGCTGGCCCCGGTGCTCAACCAGCAGGCCAAAGGCCTTGCGGATGCAGGTCAGCATTCCCAGCGCAAGGATGTCGACCTTCAAAAGCCCCAGCGCGTCGATGTCATCCTTGTCCCACTCGATCACCGTGCGGTCGTCCATCGCCGCGTTCTCGATCGGGCAGAGCTCGTCGAGTCGCCCGTGGGTGATGACGAAGCCGCCGACATGCTGCGACAGATGCCGCGGAAAGCCGATGATCTCTTCGATCAGCTTGGCGGTCATCAGCACCCGGTCGTCGGTGGGATCAATGCCCGCGTCGCGCATCCGGTCCTCGTCCGGGGCGCTCGACGACCAGCCCCAGATCTGCCCCGAGAGCCTTGCGATCACGTCTTGGCTCAGCCCCATCACCTTGCCGACCTCGCGGATCGCGGCGCGCGAGCGGAAGTGGATCACCGTGGCGGTGAGCCCGGCGCGCTCGCGGCCATATCGCGCGTAGATCCACTGGATCACCTCCTCGCGGCGCTCGTGCTCGAAATCCACATCGATGTCGGGCGGCTCGCCGCGCTCCTTCGAGATGAAGCGCTCGAAGATCAGCGTGATGCTCTCGGGCGGCACCTCTGTGACGCCAAGCAGGTAGCACACCACCGAGTTCGCCGCCGAGCCGCGCCCCTGACACAGGATGCCGCGCGAGCGGGCGAAGGCGACGATGTCATGCACCGTCAAGAAGTAGGGCGCATAGCCCATCTCACCGATCAGCCGCAGTTCCTTTTCCACCCGGTGCACGATCTTCGGCGGTGGCCCGTCGGGATAGCGCCAGTGCAGCCCTTCGCGCGCCAGCCGTTCCAGCCGGTCCTGCGCCGGCTCGCCGTTCAGCGCTTCGTCGGGATACTGGTAGCGCAACTCGTCGAGGCGGAAGGCGCAGCGGCCCGCGATTTCCACGGTGCGGCGCAGGGCGGCGGGGTAGCGGTGGAAGAGCCGGGCGATCTCGTCGCCGGACTTCAGCCGCCGCTCGCCGTTGGTCAGCCGCCGCATGCCGATATTGTCGATGGTGCAGCCCTCGCGCAGACAGGTCAGCACATCCGCCAGCGGGCGCCGGGCCGAGCGGTGCATCAGCACATCCCCAACCGCCACCAGCGGCAGGCCGGTCTGCTGCGACAGCCGGGCAAGGTGGTCGAGCCGTATCTGGTCGCGCCCGTCGTAGACCGGGGCGGCGCCGATATAGGCGCGGCCCGGGCAGCGCCGCAGCATCTCGCGCAGTTCAGGGTCAAGCCGCCGGCTGTCGGGCTCCAGCGGATCGGGCGGCAGGGCGATGAGGATCATGCCTTCGCAGGCGGCATGCAGGTCGGCGCGGGTGAGGTGACACTCCCCTTTCTCGGCACGCCGCTTTCCCAGAGACAAAAGCCGCGTCAGCCGCGCCCATGCGGCGAGGTCACAGGGCAGGGCCAGCCAGTGCAGCGCGCTGTCGGTCAGCACAAGCCGCGACCCGGCGATGAGCCGCGGCAGCGGGCGCTCGGGGGCGAGCATCGGTGCGGGTCCGGGGGCGGTCTGCGCCACGCGCTGGCGGCTCGACGGGTCGGTCAGCGACTGTGAGCGGATCGCCGGGGCCTCGCGCGCTTCGGCCTGCGCCGCTTCCAGCGCCTCGCCGCGCAGGCGCTCCAGTTCCTTCAGCGCCGAGAAGGCGCGCACCACGCCAGCCACCGAGTTGCGGTCGGTGATAGCGATCGCCTCAAGCCCCAGTTCAGCGGCGCGGGTCACCAGTTCTTCGGGGTGCGAGGCGCCGGTGAGGAAGGTGAAGTTGCTGGTCACGCATAGCTCGGCATAGGGGGTCATGAAACATTCCTCATGCAAACTCCCCCTGCACGAACCAGTCCTGCGCGCCGCCGGCCTCCCAGCCCGCCACCTGCGGCGTGTGAAACAGCCACAGCCGCGGGCCCTCGCGGGTTTCGATACGCCAGTAATCGCGGATGCCCGAGCGCCACGCCGGATCGTCGAACCACCATTCGGGCGCGATGCGTTCCGGCCCCGTGGCGCGCAGCGTGGAAAACCGCATATTGCGCCAGCGGAATTGCGCCGGGGGGTGGCCGGGCTGCGCGCCGCGCGCGCCGGTGACCATCTCGGGCGGGAACAGCAGCAGCGGTCGTGGCGGGCCGCGCCGCGGTGGGGCCTCCTCGGCCTCGGAATAGGCGGCGGGGGCAAGCAGATAGCTACGCTCGGGGATATCGCTCTGCGCCGGCAACAGGCGCTGCACCTGCGCAAAGCCAAGCCGGTTGCCGAGCCGCGAGAGGAGATCGGCCAGCGCATCCTCGCTGCGCGGTTGCGGGCCGCCCGGAGTTTTGCCAGGCCCAATTTTACCGGGCCCAAGCTGTTCGGGCGGCAACTGCTCGGTGACCTCGGCGCAAAGCCGCATGGCGTCGATGCCGAAACCGGCCTCCACCTCGCCCACGCCCCTTTCGAACAGCGCCGCGATGCGGGCGGGATCGCGCATCGGGCGGGCGAGGCCGACGCGGACCTGCGCCGTCTCGCGGTCGACCCGGTGCAGCTCCAGCAGCAGGCGGCGCGCGCCGTGCTGATGCGTGCCGAGCTTTTCGCAGAGCCGGTCCAGCAGGCGGGTCAGACCGGCCATTACGTCCTCCTGCAAACCGATGGGATCGGGCAGGGTCATGCGGACGCCGAAATGCGGCGGCTCGGGCGCGGCATCCACCGGCTCGGAGCGGGTGCCGAGCGCCTGATCGAGCCGCATCACCAGCGCCGGGCCAAAGCGTTTGGCCAGCGGCGCGCGGGGCAGCGGGATGAGATCGGCGATGCGCCCCAGCCCGACGCGGGCCAGCGTCTCGGCGGTGTCATGGTCGATGCGCAGCGCCGAGACCGGCAGCCTGCCCAACCCCTCGGCGAGCGCGCCCTCGGGCAGGATGCCACCGCCGTGGCGGGCGAGGGCGAAGGCGCCGCCGCGGCTGCCGGCGATGGCGCTCTGCGCGGCCAGTCCAACCCGTGCCAGCCGGCCATGCAGATCGGAGCGCAGCGCCGCCTCGCCGCCGAAGAGATGCGGCACGCCGGTGACATCGGCGATCAGCCCGTCGGCTCCGTCGCGCGCCACCAGCGGCGCGTAGCGCCCGGCCCAGCGGTGCAGGCTGGCCAGCGCTGCCGCCTCGCGCGCCAGATCGGCGGGGCGGGTGGCCAGATCGGGGCAGAGCGCCCGCGCATCGGCCAGCGCCATGCCGCGTGCCAGCCCCTGCGCCTGCGCGCTGGGCGAGACGCAATGCAGGTGATCGGCATTGCCCGACCGCAGGGTCAGGGCAAAGGGCCCTTCAACGGGCCGTCTACGCAGGCTGATGTCGCTGGCCAGCCGCGGAAACCAGATGGAAAGCAGCCGTTTCGCCATGCCAGTCTACGGTCCAGAGTCTTAATGTTCCCTTTTTGTTCTTTATAAGTTCCCAGCCGTGCAGAGTCGAGTCCAGCGCGGGTGCGGGCAGTTGTTCGCAGGCCCAGCGTGTCTCGGCGGCATTGCTGCCCTGACCGCTCTGGATCAGCATCAGCCCGGTGGTCCGCCCGGCCTCGGCGGCCAGTTGCAGGCGGCGTCCGGCGGTGAGTGACAGCAGGTCTCCGGGCTCGGCCACCACCAGCCCCACGGCGGTGCAGCGCAGCGCTTCCTCGGTGGTCCAGAGCAGGTCCGCCTCGCTTTGTGTGCGGACAAGATGCAGCCGCGCGCCGACCCCTTCGGGCAGACCACGCAGCAGCGGGACCTGCGGCGCATGCTGCGGGGTGATCCAGATCAGCGGCCCTGCATGGCGGGCGGCCTGAAACAGCGCAAACCCGCGCCGCGCACGCCCTTCGGCCTCATGCACCCGTGCGGGGCAAAGGGCGAGCGGATCGGCCTCGGCAAGAGGCGCGCTGGCGGGCAAGGGGCGCATGATCGGACCTGTGGCAGCAGAGTCGGGGTGCGGGATGTTCAGGAACATTGCCAGAACATTTGCGCCATGGGAAGCGTGCTGTATTGCGTATTTAGAAAGAGAAGAAGGACCGGGCGCATGCCATCGCCTTCTTCTCTTTGAAAATACGCCGGGGGTGAGGCGCGCAGCGACGAGGGGGCAGCGCCCCCTGACACGCCAAGGCAAACTGGACCCGCGTCGCAGCGGTGCGCCCTAGGCGTCCTCTTGGCAAAATATCCCCGCCGGAGGCAGGATCGCGCCGCGATCCCAGACCGCAGCCGGGCTCAGCCCCGGCTGTCGGGCAGAGAGATATTGGCCACCTGCTCGGCGATCGGATCGGTGCTCAGCGGATGGGTCTCGGAGGCGTAATCATCGTCGCTGCGCATCGGCTCCCAGCGGCCGCGGCGGTAGATCTCCAGCGCCGAGAACTGCGCCTTGTAGCCCATCTTCGGCGAGCCGGGCACCCAGTAGCCCAAGTAGACATAGGGCAGCCCGGCCTCACGCGCGATGTCGATATGATCGAGGATCATCCACGTCCCGAGCCCAGCCTTGGGCAGTTCGGGGTCGTAGAAGGAATAGACCATCGACAGCCCATCATCGAGCACATCGGTCAGGCATACGGCGGCAAGATCGCCGCGCTCGCCATCGGTGTATTCCACCACGCGGCTGCGGATCGGCGTCTCTTCGATCATCGCGGCAAACTCGAAGATGTCCATGTCGGCCATGCCGCCATCGGCGTGGCGCGCATCCAGGTAGCGGCGGAACAGGTCGAACTGATCTTCCGTGGCCCAAGGGCTCGAGGCGCGGCGATGCAGGTTGGCGTTGCGCTTCAGCGACCGGCGCTGGCTTTTCGACGGCGCAAAGCGGCGCACGTCGATCCGCGCCGAGAGGCAGGCCGAGCATTCCGAGCATGACGGGCGATAGAGCACGTTCTGCGAGCGGCGAAAGCCCTGCTTGGAGAGGCTGTCGTTGAGCTTCTCCGCGCTGTCCCCCTGCAGCGCGGTAAAGAGCTTTCGCTCCATCCGGCCCGGCAGATAGGGGCAGGGTTGCGGCGCCGTAACGTAGAATTGCGGCGCGAGGGGCAGCGAATGGCGCATTTCGGGACCGTCCGGGCTGATTGAGAAGAAAAGGTAACAACGAAAATCGCAGCCGCCAACCCTGCGTAACCCGCTCGCCGCGGGTTTCACGATCTTGCTATGCGCAAAGCGCGAAAGATCGCCAGAGCCGGCTGCGTGGGCGCGCCCGTTTCGGTGTTCCGCTTCCTCCCGGTCGCCCCCCCGGAGGGCACAGGCTGCGGTTGGGACGGCGCGTGCTCAGGCGGCGGGAATGCGTAGCACCTGCCCGGGATAGATCTCGTCGGGGTCCGAGAGCATCGGCTTGTTGGCCTCGAAGATCTCGGGATAGCGGGATCCGTCGCCGAGGGTCTTTTCGGCGATCTTCCACAGGTTGTCGCCGCTCTCGACGGTGTGAAAGTTGGGTGCGGGTCCTTCGGCCTCGTCTTCAACCTCGGCCACGCCCTCGATATTGCCCACCGCGAGGATCATCTTCTCGCGGGTTTCCTGATCCTTCGGCTGACCGGTGATCTTCACCTTGGCGGTCTCCGGCTCGACCTTGATCTCGACACCGCTGGTGTCGAGCCCGAGACCGTCGAGTTCCTTGGCCAGCGACGCCTCGGCGGGCGGGGTTTCCGGGGCGGCATCGGAGTCGAGCTTTTTGCCTTTGCCTTTGAGAAAGCTGAAAAGTCCCATGATCAAATCTCCCGGGGAATAAAGTGCACTGAATGCGCGCAGTTTGCCGCAGCTTTTGCGGTCAGGCCACTGGAAGATTACGTCTTTGGCGTGTGACGGGGCGCAAGGCGGATGCGATGACTGGACGTTGGCTCCGCCACATTGTTTTCAAAGGGAAATTTGCGGTCACGCAGGGCGCCACACCGCGCGGACCCTCGGCTCGTTTCCGCGCAGGTGCCTTGCGCCAAAAGAAAACCGCCCTCGCGGTCGGGCGCGAGGGCGGTGAGGCTGTCTTGGATGGCCGGGTTTCGACCACCTGCGATCACATCGCGCGGCGGTTCAGCGCGACGGTGCCAAGGGCGAGGTCGGTCAGGCCCTGACCGCGCTCGGTGGCCAGCATGCAGACGATCGAGACGATCTGCAGCGGTGCGATCGACACCGAGACCGTATAGCCCAGCGTGTGCAGAAGCGCCTGCGGCAGACCAAAGCGGTGGCCCTGCCAGTCGCGGAACTCGATGGCCATCAGCCGCATTCCCCATGTCGCCGAGCCGTTGGCCAGTGTCGCCACGCGGTAGCCGAAGCTGATCACCATCCAGATGGCGAAGAACACGAACAGCCCCAGAAAGGCGGTGAACAGAAGCGCGATGAACACCAACACGGCCACGATCATCGTGTCGATGACCCAAGCCATGCCGCGTTTGAGCGCGACGCTCTCGTAGAAGGCGCGTTGGTGCACCGGGTCGGGTAGCTGCGAATAGGTCGCGTCGGAATACATCTGTCTCTCTCGTTCGGGGTTGCTGGCGCGGGCGCGTGTCAAAGGTGGGGGCGGCGCGGGGCGCTGTCCAGACCATGGCCCCGGATCGGGGCCATGGTGCGTGTCTCGTGCGGCAGAGGCGCGGGATCAGGCCTCTTCGGTTTCGCCCTTTTCGCGCTCTTCGCGGGCGATGCGCGACCGTTCGTCCATGAACTGGTCGAACTCGGCCTTGTCGCGGGCTTCGCGCAGACGCTGCAGGAAGTCCTCAAAGCTCTTTTGCTCGTCCTCGAGACGGCGCAGCGTGTCGGCCTTATAGGCGTCGAAGGCGGCGTTGCCGCTGGGACGCATGGCGTTGAACCCGTGCTGGAAGGCGGCGTGACGCTCCGAGCGGCGGTTGCGGCAGGACTTTCCGAACATGCGTTTGCTCCAGATCATATAGGCCAGAAGGGCGAGGCCGATGGGCCAGAAAATCATGAAACCGAGGATCATGGCGACGATCCACGCGGGTTTGCCCCGCTGGTCGAGCCAGAACTCGGCACGTCTGAGCCAGCCGGGGTTGGCGGGCTGCGTGTAGTGCTGCGAGGCGGCGGTCATGGGTCGTTTCCTTTCGGTTCGGGTGATGTGAATGCTTTTCACATTACAACAGATCGGTATTCGACCCGTTACCTTCAAGGGGTGATGTGAAAGGCTTTTACATTTTTTCGAACTGCGTGAGGAGAGGAGGATTTCCTGTGGCACCGAACGCTCTGCCGCCCGCCCGATCACCCGAGCCGCGAGGTCCAAGCTACAATCGCTGCCGCCGCGTTCTGCAGATTGTCGTCATGGCTCAGCCCCGACAGCCGTTTGCGCGGCTTGAGGTCATGGTCGCCATCCTCGAGCCAGTGCAGGGCGATGCTGTCCGAGAGACCATAGCCCGCCACTTCTTCTCGCGTGCCAAAAGGATCCCGCGTGCCTTGGCAAATCAGCGTGGGTGTGCGTAGCGCGGCGAGATGCTCGGTACGCAGTTTCTCGGGCTTGCCGGTGGGGTGGAACGGGTAACCGAGGCACAGCAGCCCGGCGATCTCACCATCGGAGCGCAGATCATCTGCGATCAGGCTGGCGACACGGCCGCCCATCGATTTGCCGCCAATGATCAACGGCCCCTTGCAGGCCAGCGCCTGTACCGCAGCGCGATACTCCTCTTGCAGAAGCGCCACTTTCGGCGGCGGACGCTTCGAACCGCCAGCGCGCCGCTGCGCCATATAGCCGAACTCAAAGCGCGCCACACGCCGCCCCTGCGCCGCCAGCAGTGCCGCCATCGTGTTCATGAAATCGCTGTCCATCGCGGCCCCCGCGCCATGCGCCAGAAGCACGGTGGCGGGCGCTGTTTGGCTGCCGTCGATCAGGAACTCAATTGCGTCGCTCACTCGGTGAAGCGCGCGGGCACCGCGCCGGTCAGGCCGGGCAGCACATGCGCGTCGATCGCAAACAGGTGCCGCGGCGTGCCCGCTGCCGCCCAGACCTTCGGAAACTCCAGCAGGCGCGGGTCGATCCACGCGCGGATCTGATTGAGATGGCCAACCGGAGAGACCCCGCCGATGGCAAAGCCGGTCTGCCCGCGGATCAGCGCCGCATCAGCCTTGCCGAGCGGCTCGCCCGCAACCTCCGAGGCCTTGTCGCCGCAAACGCGATTGCCGCCTGCGGTGAGAAAGAGCACCGCATCCCCGCTGTCCTCGGCACGGAAGATGATCGACTTGGCGATCTGATCGAGGTCGCAGCCCACGGCCTCGGCGGCCTCCTGCGCGGTGCGGGCCTTTTCCACCTCGACGATGTCCACCGGCAGACTTGCCTCGTCCAGCGCCGCGCGCACCCGTTTGAGGCTCTTGCTCATGTCCGTCTCCTGTCTCATCGCGAGGGTCGTGTTCGGCAAAAGGCATAACGCCGGGTACCGCGGCGCGGCAAGCCACCGATTTTCACATGGGATTGCACAATGGCGCCACTCATGGCCATCTGCGGCCATGAGTTTCGAAGATGCCATCACCCGCCTGCCGCGCCCGTTCGAGCCCGACCTTGGAGACGAGGCGCTGGCCGCCACGCCTTGGGCCAAGGGGCAGATCGCCGAGCTGATCCGGGGCACCGGCGGCTCTAGCCCCTATCTGGGCGGGTTGATCCGCAAGGAGGCGAACTGGCTCGAAGGCGCGCTCGACACCCCCCAGGACACGCTCGCGACGCTCTGGTCAGAGCTGCGTGCCATCGAGGGTGACCCCGGCGTGCCCTTGCGGCAAGCCAAGCGGCGCGTGGCGCTGCTGTCGGGGCTGGCCGATCTCGGCGGCGTCTGGCCGCTCGAGCAGGTTACCGGCACGCTCACCGACTTTGCCGATCTGGCGGTGCAGATCGCCTTGGGCGAAGCCATCGGGCGCGAGGTCAAACGCGGCAAGCTGCCCGGCGCCACCGAAGCCGATATCGCCACCGCCGGCGGCATGGTGGTCTTCGCCATGGGCAAGATGGGGGCGGGCGAACTCAACTACAGTTCCGACATCGACCTTATCTGCCTGTTCGACGAAAGCCGCTATAGCCGCGACGACTATCACGAGGCGCGCGCCTCTTTCATTCGCGCCACCAAGCGTATGAGCGCGACGCTGAACGATCTTACCGGCGAGGGCTATGTGTTCCGCACCGACCTTCGGCTGCGTCCCGATCCCGCGGTCACCCCTGTGTGCATGGCTATGGAGGCCGCCGAGCGTTACTACGAAAGCCTTGGCCGGGCGTGGGAGCGCGCCGCGTGGATCAAGGCGCGGCCCTGCGCGGGTGATCCGGAGGCCGGCGCGCGCTTTCTGGAAGCGCTGCGCCCCTTCGTGTGGCGCAAGCACCTCGATTTCGCCGCCATCAAGGACGCCCACGACATGCGCCTGCGCTATCGCGAGGCCAAGGGGCTGTCGGGAGCGATCACCTTGCCGGGGCATAATATGAAGTTGGGCCGGGGCGGCATCCGCGAGATTGAGTTCTTTACCCAGACCCGGCAGATCATCGCTGGCGGGCGCGATCCGGACCTGCGGGTGCGTGGCACGGTGCCGGGGCTGCGGGTGCTGGCCGAGAAGGGCTGGGTGCCGCCGGAGGTGGCCGATACGCTCACCGCTCATTACCGCGCCCACCGCGAGACCGAGCACCGCATCCAGATGGTGCAGGACGCGCAGACCCATGCGCTGCCCGTCGGCGAGGAAGGCTTCGAGCGGCTGGCGGCGCTGGCCGGGCGCGATCTTGCCGAGATGCAGTCCGATCTCCGGGCGCGACTGGAAGAGGTGCACGAGCTGACCGAAGGCTTCTTCGCGCCGGAAAGCCGCAGCGAACCCGCGGTGCCCTCGGCGCTGGAGGAAAGCCCGCTAGTCGCGCGCTGGCCCAGCTACCCGGCGCTGCGCTCGGGGCGGGCGGTGGAGATCTTCGGGCGGCTGCGGCCCGAGATTCTCAGCCGACTGGGGCGCGCCGCCAAACCGGAAGAGGCGCTGACCGCCTTCGACGGCTTCCTTGCCGGCCTGCCGGCGGGGGTGCAGCTGTTCTCGCTGTTCGAAGCCAACCCGCAACTGGTCGATCTGCTGGTCGACATCGTCTCGGTCTCGCCCGATCTGGCGCGGCACCTGTCGCGCAACGCGCATGTGTTTGACGCGGTGATCGGCGGCGATTTCTTTGCACCATGGCCGGGAGCGGCGGCGATGGCGGCCGACCTAAGCGAGCGGCTGGCGCTCGAAGACGATTATGAGCGCCGCCTCGATCTGGCGCGGCGCTGGCAGCGCGAGGGCCATTTCCGCATCGGCGTGCACCTGCTGCGCGGCCTGTCAGAGCCGCAGGAGGCCGGTCAGCACTATGCGGAACTGGCCGAGGCGGTGCTGGCGGCGCTGTTCCCGGCGGTGCAGGAAGACTTCGCCCGCAAGCATGGGCCCGCGCCGGGCCGCGGCGCGGTGGTGGTCGGCATGGGCAGTCTCGGGGCCGGGCGTCTGCACGCGCGGTCCGATCTTGATCTCATCGTGATCTACGACGCGGACGGGGTGGAAGCCTCGGACGGCCCGCGCCCGCTGGCCGCGCGCACCTATTACGCACGGCTGACGCAGGCGCTGATCACTGCCATGTCGGCGCCGATGGCGGAGGGCAAGCTCTACGAGATCGACATGCGCCTGCGTCCGTCGGGCAACCAAGGCCCGGTGGCCACCTCGCTCACCGCCTTCACCGAGTACCAGCGCGAGAGCGCGTGGGTGTGGGAGCATCTGGCGCTGACCCGCGCGCGGGTGGTGGCCGGACCGGGCGATCTGGCAGCGGAGGTCGAGGCGCGGCGGCGCGAGCTTCTGGCCGGTCCGCAGGATCAGGAACACGTGCTGGGGGAACTTGCGAAAATGCGCGCGCGCATCGCTTCGGCCAAGGGCGGTGGCAACGCGTGGGATCCCAAGCTGGGGCAGGGGCGGATGCAGGACATCGAACTGGTCGGGCAGGCGGGCGCGCTGCTGTCGGGCAAAGCCCCGCGCCGCACCGCGCGCGGGCTGGCGGCCGCGGCGCAGGAAGGCTGGCTCGGCCGCGCGGACGCCGATCACCTTGCCGCCACCTACCGTCTGTGCTGGAGCCTGCAGATCGGCGCGCGGCTGATCACCGAGGGCGCGCTCGACCCCGAAGAGTTGGGCGTGGGCGGCTGCACCTTCCTGACCGGCCTTGCCGGGGTAGAGGGGCCGGAGGCGCTGCGCGAGAAACTCACCGAAATGACCGGGCGCGCGGCGCAGATCATCAATGCGGCGCTGCCGGAGCCGGCGCCATGAAAGGCGATGCGTTCGACCCCAAGGCGCTGATCGCCGAAGCCTACCGGATCGACGGTATCACCGTCGAAGAATGCCGATCGATTTTTCTCGATTGGGCGCTGTCCCTGCCCGATGACGGCAACACGCAATCCGCGTTGCAAGCTCTGCTCCTGCGTCACGGCAGGCCGGGCCATCCTATGACGACCGTGCTCGAAGAGGGGCTGGGCGCGACGTCGGGGCCACGGCGTCGTGGCGGTCGGGCCGCGCGGCGGAACTGAGGTGCCGGGTCACGGCTGCGCCGTGAGCGCCTGCGGCGCGCGTATTTTTAAAGAGAAGAAGGCAGGACCGTCGCGCCCTGCCTTCTTCTTCTCTTTTCAAATACGCCGGGGGTGAGGCCGCAGGCCGAGGGGGCCGCGCCCCCTTTTCTTGCTGAGATCAGCGCGGCAGCGCCGCCGCCTCCTTGGCAAGCGCCACGATGCCGTCCCAGTTTCCGGCTTTCATCAGGTCTTTCGGAGCGACCCACGAACCGCCGCAGCACAGCACGTTCGGCAGCGAGAGATAGTCGCCGACGTTCTTCGTGCTGACGCCGCCGGTGGGGCAGAAGCTGACCTGCGGGATCGGCGCGCCGATGGCCTTGAGGGCGGGGGCGCCGCCGTTGGCCTCGGCGGGGAAGAATTTCTGCACCGTGTAGCCGCGTTCGAGCAACGCCATGGCCTCGGAGGCGGTGGCGGCGCCGGGCAGCAGCGGCAGGTCCGCGGCTTCGCAAGCGTCGAGGAGTTTGTCCGTCGCGCCCGGCGATACGCCGAATTTCGCGCCTGCCGCGACCGCGGCTTTCACGTCCTCGGGGGTCAGCAGCGTGCCCGCGCCGACCACACCGCCCTCGACCTTCGCCATCTCGCGGATCGCGTCCAGCGCCACCGGCGTGCGCAGCGTCACCTCGAGCACCGGCAGGCCACCTGCCACCAGCGCCTCGGCCAGCGGGCGGGCGTGGGCGACGTCGTCGATCACCAGCACCGGGATCACCGGGGCGAGCTTGCAGAGGGCTTCGTTGGAGCGGCTGGCGTCCTGGGGAGTCATGGGCGGGGCCTTTGTATTGTTTCGGGAGCGACCGGGAAGGGTCGCGAACTGCGTATTTTCAGAACGGTGAAAGCGCAAGGGGCGCCTGGCAGGACGGAGGTCAGACGACCACCGCCGCGCCGTTGGAGGCCAGCCCGACGTTCTGGCGGAAGGCCTCGAAGAGCTCGCGTCCGACGCCGTGGCCGTTGCCCGTGAGGTCCGCCGTGGCGTTCTCGCGATCGTCGAACCCTTCGGTCAGGCATTGCAGCGTGCCGGCGCCCGCGTCGAGCCGCACGATGTCGCCGTCGCGCAGCTTGGCGAGCGGGCCGCCGTCGGCGGCTTCGGGGCAGACATGGATCGCCGAGGGCACCTTGCCCGACGCGCCGGACATGCGCCCGTCGGTCACCAGCGCCACCTTCAGGCCGCGGTCTTGCAGCACCGCCAGCGTCGGCGTCAGGCTGTGCAGCTCGGGCATGCCGTTCGACTTCGGCCCCTGAAAACGCACCACGACGATGGTGTCGGAGGTGAACTCGCCGGCCTTGAAGGCGTCCTTGACCTGTGCCTGATCGTGGAAAATGCGCACCGGCGCCTCGACAATATGGTGCTCGGGTTTGACCGCCGAGATTTTCATGATGCCATGGCCGAGGTTGCCGATCATCTGCTTGAGCCCGCCGGACTTCTGGAACGGGTCGGAGGCGGGGCGCAGGATCTTGTCGTTCTGGCTGTCGCGCGGCGCGTCTTCGTAGACGATGGCGCCGTCCTTGAGTTTGGGCTCCTGTGTGTAGAGGCTCATGCCGTCGCCGGCGACGGTCTTGACGTCCTCGTGCATGAGACCGGCATCCAAGAGCTCGCCGATCATGTACTGCAGCCCGCCTGCGGCGTGGAAGTGGTTCACGTCGGCCAGCCCGTTTGGGTAGACCTTGGCCATCAGCGGCACCGCCTGCGAGATCTGATCGAAATCCGACAGTTCCAGCGCCACGCCCGCAGCGCGCGCCATGGCGGGCAGGTGCAGCACGAGGTTGGTCGACCCGCCGGTGGCCATGAGGCCGACGATGCCGTTGACGAAGGCCTTGGCATCCAGCACGTCGCAGACCGGGCGGTACTCGTTGCCGAGCGCGGTAATCGACAGGGCGCGCTTGGCCCCGGCCTCGGTCAGCGCGTCGCGCAGAGGGGTGTTGGGGTTGATGAAGGAGCTGCCCGGCAGGTGCAGACCCATGAACTCCATCAGCATCTGGTTGGAGTTGGCGGTGCCGTAGAAGGTGCAGGTGCCGGGGCCATGGTAGCTTTTCATCTCGGCTTCCATCAGCTTGTCGCGGCCGACCTCGCCGGTGGCGTACTGCTGGCGGACGCGGGCTTTCTCGTCGTTCGGCAGGCCCGAGGTCATCGGACCGGCGGGCAGGAAGAGGCCGGGGATGTAGCCGAAGGTGGCGGCGGCGATGACAAGGCCGGGCACGATCTTGTCGCAGACGCCGAGGTAGACAGCGGCGTCATAGGTGTTGTGCGACAGCGCAACGCCCGAGGCCAGCGCGATGACATCGCGCGAGAACAGCGAGAGTTCCATGCCAACCTGTCCTTGGGTGACCCCGTCGCACATTGCTGGAACCCCGCCCGCCACCTGCGCCGTGCCGCCGACCGAGCGCGCGGCGGCGCGCAGCAGTTCGGGGTAACGCTCGTAGGGCTGATGCGCCGAGAGCATGTCGTTATAGGCGGTGACGATACCGAGGTTCGGCGCGTGGCCCTTGGCCAGCGCGTCCTGATCCTGCCCCGTGGCGGCATAGGCGTGGGCCTGGTTGCCACAGGTGAGGTGGGCGCGGCGCGGGCCTTCCTCGGCGGCGCGGCGCATACGGTCGAGATAGGTGGCGCGGAGAGTTTCCGAGCGGTCCTCGATCTCTTTGGTGACCTTGGCGATGGTGGCGTTGAGCGACATGAGAGGGAAATCCTTTCGCTGTCCGGGCGGCCCCGGTCTGGCGTCATTGAGGAGGATGTAACCCGGTTAGCGCTATCAGTAAAGGTGCAAGGGCGACGCGTGACAGAATGCGCGGCAGCGTGTGACGGCGTGCGCAAAAAAATGGGGCAGGGTGACGTGCCGCTGTGCGCACGTCGGGCGATCGGTTTCAGGGGGCTGCTTCAGGGGGCTGCGAGCGTGGATTGGGGAGATGCTGGCCCGCTTTATGTGCACAGTAGGCCGCAGGTTTCGTGATTGCATTGCCGGAACCGAAAGGTGGCGCGCCGGGCGGTCGACACGGCGGGGGGATGAGACGGTGCAGTTCGACGGTGCGCTTGGACGGTGCGGTCGAAAGCTGCGATCTGCGCCATTGGTCCTGTGCGCCTGCGAAGACGCTTCCCAAGTCCTGCGCGCATCGCTAAAGGGGCGTCATGAGCACCCCCGATATCCCCACCGTCCGCCTCCTTCCCAAAACCAAGCCGCAGGCGCTGCGCCGTGGCTATCCTTGGGTGTATTCCAACGAGATGGTTCTCGACCGCCGCACCAAGAAGCTGCCGGCGGGCACCGTCGCGCTGCTTGAAGACAACGAGCGCAAGCCGCTGGGCCTTGTCGGGCTGACGCCGGACTCGAAGATCACCTGCCGGATGCTCGACCGCGATCCCGAGGCGCAGATCGACAAGGCATGGCTTGCCGCCAAGCTGACCCGCGCGCTGGAGATGCGTGAGCGGCTTTTCGCAGCGCCGTACTATCGTCTGGTGCATGCCGAGGCCGACGGGCTGCCCGGCGTCATCATCGACCGGTTTGGCGACACCGCCGTGATCCAGCCCAATGCCGCATGGGCCGAGCTGCTGCTGCCGCAGCTGACCGAGGCGCTGGCCGAGGTCGCCGGGGTGAAGAACATCCTCAAGAACGCCGGGGGCCGGGGTCGCCAGCTCGAAGGGCTCGACGATCAGGACGCGGTGCTATTGGGGCAGGCGCCCGAGGCACCGCTGCCGGTGGAGATGAACGGGGCAACCTACATGGCCGACCTCACCGGCGGGCAAAAGACCGGCCTGTTCTACGACCAGCGCCCGAACCACGGTTTTGCGGCGCGATTGGCCAGCGGGCAGAAGATGCTCGACGTTTTCTCTCATGTCGGCGGCTTTGCGCTGGCGGCGCTGGCAGGCGGCGCGGCAAGCGCACTGTCGGTGGATGGCTCGGCCTCGGCCCTGGCGCTGGCCGAGGACGGTGCCAAGCGCATGGGCGCGGCAGACCGGTTCGCCACCCGGCAGGGCGATGCCTTCGACACGCTCGAGGCGCTGGGAACCGAGGGTGCGCGCTTTGGCCTCGTGGTCTGCGATCCGCCCGCCTTTGCCCCCGCCAAGCCCGCTCTGGAAGCCGGGCTGCGCGCCTATGAGAAGGTCGCGCGGTTGTCGGCCCCGCTGGTCGACGAGGGCGGCTATCTGGTGCTCTGCTCGTGCTCGCACGCCGCCGATCTGTCGAGCTTCACCGGCGCCTGCCTGCGGGGGATCGGCCGGGCCGGACGCCGGGCGCAACTGCTGCACACCGGCTTTGCCGGGCCGGACCATCCGCTTCTGCCGCAGCTGGCGGAGTCGGGCTACCTGAAGGCGTTGGTGTTCCGCCTGTGAAGGTGCTCCTCGACACCTGCGTCATCTACCCGACGGTGATGCGCGAGGTGCTTCTGAGCGTGGCAGCGCAGGGGCTCTACCAGCCGCTGTGGTCGGCGCGCATCCTTGAAGAGTGGGCGCGCGCGGCGCGCAAGCTGGGGCCGATGGGCGAGGTGCAGGCGCGGGGCGAGATCGCGCAGCTGCGCGCGGCGTGGCCGCGGTCCGAGGTGCGCTATCAGCCGGCAATGGAAGACCGTCTGTGGCTGCCTGATCCGGCGGATCTGCACGTGCTGGCCGCTGCCATCTCTGGCAGCGCCGACGTGATCGTCACCGAGAACGCCAAGGATTTCCCGCGCGGAATTCTGGCCGAAGAAGGGCTCAGCCGGGTCGACGCCGACGGGTTCTTACGCGGTCTGTTCGAGGCCAACCCCGGCAAGGTGCGGGACGCCTGCGAAGCGGTTCTGGCCGAGGCGCGGCGGCTGTCGGGCGAAGATTGGACAATGCGCGGGCTGCTGAAAAAAGCGCGGTTGCCCCGGCTTGGCAAGGCTTTGGAGATGGCGGGCTAACCTCGGGGCTGCGGCCATCCAACCCAAATCAAAGGCGCCGGTCCGATGCCTCGGACCGGCGCCTTTGTCGTTTTCGTCTCCGGCGGCAGGCGCGGGGATCATTCTTCGGGCAGGCTCGGGGTGTCTTCCTCGCGCTTGGCCATCGTGGCCCAGAGCCGGTCGCGCGCCGGTGTCGGCAGCGGGTCGCGCTGGTGCTTCAGGTGGATGTGCACCTTCGAGATGAAATAGGCCGAAACCGGTGCCGTCATGAACAGGAAGGCGATGATCAGAAGCTCGTGGTAGGACGGCGCGTCCGAGGCGAAGGCAAAGAGCACCGAGGCAAGCAGGATCGAGCCAACGCCCAGCGTCGAGGCCTTGGTGGGGGCATGCAGCCGGGCCATGGGGGCGCGCAGCTTCAGCAGGCCGATCGAGCCCACCAGCGTGAACAGCCCGCCGATGACCAGCGCGACGGCGATGGCGATGTCGATGAGGCCATGGGTCATTCGATGATGTCTCCCCTCAGAACAAAGCGGGCGACCGCCACGGTCGATACGAAACCAACCATGGCGATGATCAGCGCCGCCTCGAAGTAAATCTGTGTGGCGCCGGCGATGCCGACGAGGATGATCAGCGCCACCGCGTTGATCGACAGCGTGTCGAGCGCGAGAATGCGGTCGCCGATGTGCGGCCCTTTGATCAGGCGGATCATCGTCAGCAGCAGCGACAGGCTGACCGCGACGAAGGCGAAGATGAGCGCGTAGGTGACGATCATTCGAAAATCTCCTTCAGGCGGCGTTCATAGCGCTGCTTGATCTTGCGCGCGACCTTGTCGGGGTCGTCTGCGTGCAGCGCATGCACCAGCAGCGCGTGGCCCTCGTTCGACAGATCGACCGAGACGGTGCCGGGGGTCAGCGTGATGGTTCCGGCAAGCGCGGTGATCGCCTCGGGGGTACGCACGTCGAGCGGGATGCTGACCCATTTGGAGTGGATCTTGTCGTTGGGCTTGAACAGCACGATCAGCGCCACGGTGATATTGGCAGTGATGATGTCCCACGCGACGATGAGCCCATAGGGAATCAGCCGCCACGGGCGGGTCACCTGCGGGCGGTCGGGCCAGTAGGCGGCGGTGGCGAAGGGCAGCAGCACGCCTAGGATGATCCCGAAAACGAGGCTGTTGACCGAAGGGTCGTTGGACAGCAGCACCCAGACGATGACCAGCGCCACCGACAGCAGCGGATGCGGAAAGAGCCTGCGGATGTAGCGGGTGGCCATCAGTGTCCTCCGTCCGTAGCGGCGGTGTCGGCATCTTCGCCGTGCAGCGCCTCGCCGTCGTGCGGCGCGTCTTCATGGGCTTCGTCGGCGGGCAGATGCTCTCCCTCTTCCTCGCCATGCGATGCGTCGTCTCCGTGCTCCTCACCGTGCCCATCGCCATGTGCCTTGATCTCTTTGCCCGGCGTGTCCAGCACGTTGGAGATATAGGGCTGCGGTGCGAAAAGCTGCTGAGCGGTGGCGTCCAGTTGCCGCGTCACGGGGCCAGAGAACACGGTAAGCGCCACCAGCAGTGCAACCAGCAGACCGATACCGATCATCGGCACAGGGGTGTGATCGTCTGCGGGGTCATGCACCTCGCGCGCGCCTTGCTGGTCTTCGGGATCATCGGCGGTGCCGGAATGCTCGGCGGCGACCTGATGCGATTTCCAGAAGATCGTCGAGCCAGCGCGGGAGAAACCGACCACGGCGATCAGCGACGAGCCCAGCACCGCGGTCCAGACCCACCACGTCAGCGCGCCTTGCTGCGCCGCTTCGAGGATCAGCAGCTTGCCCAGAAAGCCCGACAGCGGCGGCAGCCCGGCCATGGCGATCGAGGCGATAAAGAACAGCCCGGCGACCAGCGCACCGCCAGCCATGGGCAGGGTCTCTTCGACAGCGCCCGCGACGCTGCCGCGGCGCGCACGCACCACGTCAACGATCAGGAACAGCGCCGCCGTCGCCAGCGTCGAGTGCAGCGCATAGTAGAGCGCGGCCGAGATGCCCTCGGGGGTGAACTGCGCCACCGAGGCCAGCAGCATGCCCATCGAGCCGATCACCGAGAAGGCCACAAGCCGTCCGATCTCGCGCGTGCCCAGCACGCCGACCATGCCGATGAACAGGGTGATCAGCGCCAGCGGCAGCAGCCACTCCTCATGCGCGCCCTGCATCAGTGGCAGCGTGGGCGGGAAGACCATCGTGTAGAAGCGGATGATGCTGTAGGCGCCGACCTTGGTCATGATGGCGAACAGCGCGGCGACCGGGGCGGGGGCGTCGGCATAGCTCGAAGGCAGCCAGAAGTGCAGCGGCAGCAGCGCGGCCTTCACCGCGAACACCAGCAGCAGCAGCACAGCGGCGACGCGCAGACCGGCGGAGTTTTCCGGGTCCATCTGCTGCACGCGCTGCGCCAGATCGGCGAGGTTCAGCGTGCCGGCCTGCGAATAGAGCGTGCCGAGCGCAAAGAGAAACAGCGTCGATCCCAGCAGGTTGTAGAGCATGTACTGCACACCAGACCGGGTGCGGCGCGCGCCACCGGCGTGGATCATCAGCCCGTAGGAGGCGATCAGCAGCACTTCGAAGAAAACGAAGAGGTTGAAGGCATCGCCGGTCAGGAAGGCGCCCATGATGCCCATGATCTGGAACTGGAAGAGCGCGTGGAAATGCTGCCCGCGCCGGTCCCAGCCAGAGCCGATGGCGTAGATCAGCACCGGCAGCGCCAGCACCGCGGTCAGCAGCACCATGGTGGTCGACAGCCGGTCGGCGACCAGCACGATGCCGAAAGGCGCCTGCCAGTGGCCCAACTGATAGATGGTGATCGTGTCGTCCGCGGCTTGCATGTAGAGCCCGATCGACACGGCGAGGATCGCCACCAGCGAGGCCAGCGAGAACACCCGCTGCAGGCTTTCGTGGAACCGGGCGGCAAGAACGATGGTGGCGGCCATCATGGCCGGCAGCACCACGGGGGCGATAATCCAGTGCATCATGCGCGGGACTCCTTCTCGTCGGCCGGGTCTTCTCCGGCGCGGCGTTCGCTGGCTAGCGCCTGCGCCTCGTCCACATGGTCGTCGTCGGCGTTCAGGTAGGAGGCGAGGGCGATCATCACCACGACGGCGGTCATCCCGAAAGAGATCACGATCGCGGTCAGCACCAGCGCCTGCGGCAGCGGGTCAGTGTAGTTTGTCACGTCGTCGCGCAGGATCGGGGGCTGGTTGATCACCAGACGGCCCGAGGCGAAGAGGAACATGTTCACGGCGTAGGTCAGCAGCGAGGTGCCGAGGATCACCGGGAAGGTGCGCAGGCGCATCACCAGATAGATCCCCGCCGCGGTGAGCACGCCGATTGTGGTCGAGATGAGAAACTCCATGGCTCAGGCCTCCCCGGCTTCGGTGTCGCGCGAGGGATCGATGTCCATCGCGTGCTCGCTGATTTCGGTGTCCGAGCGGCGGGCGAGGCGCGAGAAGCTCTCGAGCGACAGCATTACGGCGCCGACCACCGACAGGAACACCCCCAGATCGAAGGCCATGGCCGAAGCCAGCTCGAACTCTTCCAGCCCCGGCAGCTTTACGTAGCCGAAGGTGGAGGTGAGGAACGGCTCGCCAAAGAGCCAGGCGCCGATGCCGGTCACCCCGGCGATCAGCACACCGGCGCCGATCACCCCGTGGTAGGGGTAGCGCTGGCGGTCGTTGGCCCACGAAAAGCCCGAGGCCATGTATTGCATCACCACCGCGATCGACACCACGAGGCCGGATACGAAGCCGCCGCCGGGCTCGTTATGGCCGCGCAGGAAGATGTAGATGCCGACCATCAGCAGCACTGGCAGCAGCAGCCGGGTGACCACCACCATCATCAGCGGGTGAGCGTCGCCAGCTTGCGGCTGGTCCGGCACGCGGTTGAGCAGGCGGGCTCGGACCGGGCCCGAAAGCAGCGCCTCGGTCACCGCGTAGATCACCAGCGCGGCGATGCCGAGCACGATGATCTCGCCGAAGGTATCAAAGCCACGGAAGTCGACGAGGATCACGTTCACCACGTTGGTGCCGCCGCCCCCGGCGTAGGAGTTCTCGAGCATGTAGTCCGAGATCGTGCCCATCGGGAAATCACGGCGCAGGATAGCATAGGTCAGGCCAGCCGTACCGAGCCCGCCGATCACCGCAAGAGCGCCGTCGCGCAGCCGTTTGGCGGTGCTGGACTCGATCGGCGTGGTGTTGGGCAGGAAGTTCAGCGCCAGCAGCAGAAGGATGATCGTCACCACCTCGACGGAGATCTGCGTCAGCGCGAGGTCGGGGGCCGAAAGGTAGTTGAAGGCGATCGACACCATGGTGCCGATCACACCCATCAGGATCAGCGCGACCAGACGGTTGCGATGGAAGAGCACGATGGACGTGGTGGCGCTTACGATGAGGATCCAGCCCGCCAGCGGCAGCGGCTGGATGGGCAGCATCTCGCGGGTCATCTCGCCGGTCGAGCCGGTGAACCACGCGTGCGCGGCAGCGGCCAGAACAGTGACGGTGAAGATCGCCGCATAGCGCGAGAAGCTGCCGTTGTGCAGCCCGGAGGTGAGACGCTCTGCGCCGCGGGCGCAGGCGGCGATCAGCGCGTCGAAAATGGTTTTCGCTTCGGGGCGCGGCGCGGCGTCCCACGCCTTCAGCAGCGGGGTGAACAGCGCCAGCAGGATCAGGCCGCCGACGGTTGCGATGATCGACATGATCAGCGCCGGGGTGACGCCGTGCCACAAGGCCAGATGCGCGCCGGGGACGTCGCCCTCGATGCCGATGACGGCGGCGGTGACGCGTTTCACCACCGGCTCTGCAAGGAAGGGCAGGCAGCCCACGGTGACCACGATCAGCCCGAGGAAGGCGGGCGGCCCCCACATGCCGAAGTTCGGATCATGCGGTGTGTGGGGGTAGTCGTCGCGGGTTTTGCCCATGAAGGCGTGCGCGATGAAGCGGAAACTGTAGGCCGCCGAGAACACCGCGCCCAGCGTCGCCAGCACCGGCACCAGCCAGTCAGAGCCGAACAGCACTGTGTGCGAGGCTTCCTCGAGGAACATCTCCTTCGACAGAAAGCCGTTGAACAGCGGGATGCCCGCCATGGCCAAGGCGCCGACGATGGCAATCGTGGCGGTCACCGGCATCAGGTGCCGCAGCCCGCCCAAGCGCCGGATGTCGCGGGTGTGCGCCTCGTGGTCGACAATGCCTGCGGTCATGAACAGCGAGCACTTGAACGCCGCGTGGTTGAGGATGTGGAACACCGCCGCCATGGCGCCATACGACGTGCCAGTGCCCAGCAGCATGGTGATCAAGCCAAGGTGCGACACCGTCGAGAAGGCCAGCAGCGCCTTGAGGTCATGTTTGAACAGGCCGATCACCGCGCCGATGACCATGGTCAGCAGTCCTGCCGTGGTGACGATCCAGAACCATTCCTCGGTCCCCGCGAGCGCCGGCCAGAGGCGGGCCATCAGGAAGATGCCCGCTTTCACCATGGTTGCCGAGTGCAGGTAGGACGACACCGGCGTCGGCGCGGCCATGGCGTGCGGCAGCCAGAAGTGGAAGGGGAACTGCGCCGATTTGGTGAAGCACCCCAGCAGGATCAGCAGCAGCGCAGGAACGTAGTACGGCGAGGCCTGAATGGCGTCGCGGTTGGCGATGATCTCGGTGATCTCGTAAGAGCCCGCCGCCGAGCCCAGCAGCAGCATGCCACCGATCATCGCCAGACCGCCCATGCCGGTCACGGTCAGCGCCATGCGCGCGCCCTGACGGCCTTCGGGCAGGTGTTTCCAAAACCCGATCAGCAGGAAGGACGACAGCGAGGTCAGCTCCCAGAAGACCAGCAAAAGCAGGATGTTGTTCGACAGGACGATGCCCACCATCGCGCCCTGAAAGAGCAGGAGGTAGGTGTAGAACTCGCCCATATTGTCATCGCGCGTCAGATAGTAACGGGCGTAGATGATCACCAGCGCACCGATCCCGAGGATCAGCGCGGCGAACATCATGCCGAGCCCGTCAAGGAACAGCGTCACGTTCAGCCCGATGGCCGGCAGCCAGTCGACCGAGGCGGTGACCGTCTCTCCGGCCCAGACGGCGGGCAGATGGGTGATGAGGCCGAGCAGCGCGGCGAGGGTGACGAAAAGTGTCGCCATCCCGCACGCACGTCGGCCTGCCTGAATCATCAAACCCGGAAGCAGGGCTCCGAGGAAGGGCAGGAGCGCGATGATAAATAGTGACATGAAACTCCCTGATCGTCGTTGGCGGCGTCGAGAGAAGGCAGCCGATTTCACACGGTATCACAACCCGAAAACGGCTACGCTGACGTGAATTTTAGAAAAGTTAGCCGAATTCTAACGGTAATGTCAGGATTAATTCGTCCACCCAGCTATTGCGATTGTTACCGGCAGTTACTATGCCCGTGTGCCCCGTGAGGCGATGTGATGTTTTCGTGATGCATCTTTTGGTTGTCTTTTCGGTGTGCGTATTTGACGCAGGGTTGCGGGCGCCGACTCCGGTGGTGATTTGCCGCGGTTTCTGTCTTGCGACCGAATGACTTGTCGGCAGGGCGAAAACCGGCGGCGCGCCGGGTTGGCGTGGGGGCCCTTCGCCTTGTGCGCTGCTCTGGGGGCTGCTACTTCGGCTGATAAGCTCAATCCCCGATGCATTTCATCAGGAACAACGCGAGGCAGGCAGCAGTGGCGCAACCCCGTCTGGAGGTCCGAAATCTCATCCGGCGTTTCGAGGGGCGCGCGGTGGTCGACGACGTCTCGCTCAGCATCGAGCCGGGCAATGTGACCTGTCTGCTGGGGCCGTCGGGCTGCGGCAAATCGACGACGCTGCGGATGATCGCGGGCGTCGACATGCAGGACAGCGGCTCGATCCACGTCGACGGCACCTTGGTGTGCGACACGGTGTTCCGCATCCCGCCCGAACGCCGCGCCATCGGTCTGATGTTTCAGGACTTCGCGCTGTTTCCGCATCTGTCGGTCGGCGAGAACGTCGCCTTTGGCCTCAAGGGCGCGGGCAGCGCCAAGCGGGCGCGGGCGGAGGAATTGCTCGATCGAGTCGGCTTGGGGCATTTCATCGACGAATATCCGCACCAGTTGTCGGGTGGCGAACAGCAGCGCGTGGCGCTGGCCCGGGCACTGGCACCGAAGCCGAGCATCATGCTGATGGACGAGCCTTTTTCGGGGCTCGACAACCGTCTGCGCGATGGCATCCGCGACGAGACACTGGCGCTTCTGAAGGAAGAAGGCGCCTCGGTTCTGCTGGTCACGCATGAGCCGGAAGAAGCCATGCGCATGGCTGACGAGATCGCCCTGATGCGCGACGGCAAGATTGTTCAGCGCGGCGCGCCCTACAATATCTACAACGCCCCGGCGGATAAGGCGGCAGTCGCCTTCTTCAGTGATATCAACACCCTGCGCGGCAAAGTTCAGGGGGCGCTGGCAGATACGCCCTTCGGCCCCTTCCTTGCGCCGGGGGTGCCCGACGGCGAAGAGGTGGATATTGTCTTCCGCCCGCAGCACGTGGGCATCGACTTTGATCGCGGCGGACGCGGGCCGAACCCGACGCAGATGGCCGGCACCCCGGCGCGCGGCGTTGTGGAGCGGGCGCGCTTCATGGGTTCGGAAAGCCTTGTCGAATTCCGCATGGATTTCGACGGCGGGATGATCAAGGCCACGGTGCCCAACGTCTTCCTGCCGAAGCCCGGCACGCCGCTGTGGCTCACCGTGCGGCGCGACCGCTGCTTCGTCTTCGCCTCCGACGACTGAGCGCGGCTCCTGCCGATTGCGCTCAGGCCAGCGCTGCGAGCGACAGCAGTGACAGCGCGCTGGTCCAGATCGTCACCGCCGCGATACGGTCGGTGCGGGTGCCGTGCAGCAAGGCCAGCGCAAAGGCCATGGCGCCCGACGGGCCGGCGGCGAGCAGGGTGAACTGCGCCTGCCATTGCCCGCTCACCCCCGCCAGCCACAGGGCCAAAGCCACCAGCAACGGGAACCCGACCAGCTTCAGCGCGGCATAGCTCACCACCACTGCCGATGGCTTCAGGCTTTGCCCCGAGAGCAGCAGCCCAAGCGCGAAGAGCACCAGCGGCGCGGTGCCGGCGCCGGCAAAGTCGCAGGCGGTGCGGATCGGCTCGGGCAGGGGCAGGCCGGAGAGGTTGACCGCGACGCCCAGCACGATGGCGATCAGCGTGGGGTTCACCGACAGCCGCTTGATCGCGGGCAGCGGCCCCGCCGAGGGGCGGGCGATGAGGTCGGAACTGATGATGAAGAAGGCGAAGGCAATGGCGGTGTCCCACGCGACCACGGCGGTCACTGGCAGGGCGCTGCTTTCGCCGTAGATCAGCAGCGAGATCGGGCGGATGTAAAGCAGCGAATTGACGAAGATCACGGTCATCGCCAGCAGCCATGCCTCCAGCGCCGCGCAGCCGAAGATCCGCCGGGCGAGCAGATAGCAGGCGGCAAAGGCCGCGGCCTCGCAGGCGCCGTAGGTCAGCAGCGCGGGCAGGTTGAAGTCGGCGAAGGGAACGGTGGCGATCAGCGGAAAGATCAGCCCCGGCTGCAGCACCATCAGCGCGATGCGGTTGGCCGACGCGGCGTCCTGCCGGGTGAACACCTGCCGCCGCCCCAGCGCGAATCCGAGGGCGAGCAGCGCGAAGACGGGCAGGATGTCATGGGTCAGGACGGTAAGCATGGGGTCCGGCTTTGGTACACCAAGGTTGGATCAGCCCCGGCGCGCCGGGTCAAGACGCCCTCAGGTTGGCATGGCGTCGGGAAAATGCCGTGCCCGCAGCGCGGGCAGGTCCATCGCATGGCGGCGCAGCAGCCCGTGACTGTCCAGCCGCGCGGTCAGCCCGGGCGTGGCGGTGCAGACCTCGTCGTAGAAGGCGCGCAGCGCCTGTTCGCCTCCGGTCTCCTCGATCATCGCGAAAAGTTCGTGCAGGCTCATCGCGCCGTCGCGGCGCACTTGCGGCTTCAGGTCGGCCCGGTAGGACCCGCGCGCCAGCCGAAAGCGGTAGGCCGCAAGGAAATGCGCCCAGTCTCCGGCATGGAAATGGCCCAGCTCGGTTTCGGCGAGCGCACGCTCGCCGGGGTTCATCTGCGCGTCCAGCACGACGTTGTGGATGCGGATATCGAGCCCTCGTGTGCCGGTGCGGAAGAACAGCTTGCCCGCGACGTGACTGAGAAAGCCGCCCGACAGATGCCGGCCCCATGTGGGGAAACAGTCTTCGGCGGCGCGCTGGCGCGCCCGCTGATCGAGGTGAAAGGCCTTGAACAGCGTCTCAGCGGGATCGGCATCGGGGCCGGGCGCCAGCGCTTCGACCGGGCGCACGCGGGCGCAGAGGCAGTCGTCGGGCAGGTCGGCCAGTTGTGCTGAGAGCGGGCGTGCGGGCAGCAGGAACTCGTCCACGTCCACATGCGCCAGCCAGTCGGTCTCGGGCTTGCGGTTGTTGGCGTGCCGGGCGTTGCGGCACTGGCGGACCTGATGCGTGTCGGGGCGCTTGCCGCGCTTTTGCCACCACGCGGCGTCGGTGGTGAAGACGCGCAGCTTGGGATGGGCTGAAAGCACCGCCTCGGCCTGCGCATCGGCGGCATCAAGGTAAATGTACAGCCGGTGCGCACCCAGTTCGAGATGCCATGCGGCGAAGTCGAGGATGCGTGGCAGCGCGGCGTTGGTGGTGGTGACCGTGCCCCAACGGATCACGGCAGGTCTCCGAAAACGCGGGTGACAGCGGCGTCGGGATCGAAGCTTTGCTCGATCAGCATGCCGTGTTCCGCCAGCCGGGCGCGCAGACCCGGCGTATCGGCGCAGACCTCGTCGAACAGCGCGCGCAGACCGGGCTCGCCGTCCTCATCAAGCAGGAACTGGATCAACTCCGCCTGTCCCATCTCGGGCCGGTCCGAGCTGCGCCGATACGAGCCATGACTGCGGCGGAACTCGAGATGCCCGCGGAAGTGCTGCCACGACGGCGCGTGCAGATGCCCCAGCCAGACATCTGCCAAGCGGTGGCGGTTGCTGGCCTCTTCGCCGCGGTATTTCAGCGTGTGGATGCCCAGCCTCGTGTCCTCGATCCCAGTGCGCGCGAAGACCTTGCCCGAGCTGTGCGAGAGGAAACCGCCGTAGAGATGCGCGCCGAAGGTGGGATAGATGTCCTGCAGCACCGATTTCGGCTGCCCGACGTGTTTGTGCGTGGTCTTGAACCGCTGCGGCAAGCCGGTTGCCGGGGCCAGCGCCTCTGCCGGGGCGATGCGGGCGAAGGCTGCGCCCATGGGCGCCTCGCTCAGCAACTCGGAGATCGGACGCGTCGGCAGCAGGAACTCGTCCACGTCCACATGCCCCAGCCAATGCAGCCCAAGCCCGGCGCGCAGGCTTTGCGTGGCGTTGTAGGCCTGCCGTTGCTGGTGCGCCTCGGGCCGGGGGCGGCCGGTCTGCGCCCAATAGGCGGCGTCGCACTGCACGACACGCACCGCCGGATGGCGGGTCAGAAGGGTGGCGGCCTCGGTGTCGGGCTCATCAAGATAGATGTGCAGAAGCTGCGCGCCCAGTTCGATGTGATGGGCGGCAAAGCGGGCGATGTCGCGCAGCGGTGCGCGGACGGTCGAGGTCAGTCCCCAGCGCAGCGTATCGGGTGTCAGGTGGCGGTGGCTTTCGGGCACCGGGGCGATATTGCCCGCCGCGTCGCCTTTTGGCTCTGCCGCCCGGCGCCGTGCCTGCCGTTGACGCATGGTGCGCAGCCGTCGGAACACGGTGCGGTCATCTGCGATCAGCATGTCCAGCAGGTGATGTGCCAGCGGGCGGATGACCGGGTCCTCTTCGGCCTCCATCCACAGGCGCCCGATAAGGTTCACGTCGAGCCCGCCGCCCGAGAGCGAGTAGCCGTCCATTTCCAGCGGCAGCGGTCCGCGCTGCTTGCCGTCCAGCGCGAAGGGCCGGTCAGCCGCGAGCCCGGAATAGAGCCGCTCGGATTCATAAAGCTTCATCGTGCCAAACAGCGCCGTCAGCGCCAGCCCGACCGAGCGCTGCACAAGGGTGAGCCCATGGTCGCCGAACGTGGTGACCGAGGACACCAGCCAGCGCGGATCAAGCTGAGCCAGCAGCGCCGCGCCCTGCTCGGCCCAGAGCCTTTGGAACAGCGCCGGAGCGTGTTCCGGAAAGCTGCGCTTGCGCAGATGCGCGATCAGCAGGGCGTTGAGAAACACCAGCTCGGAGCGGCCCGTCAGTTCACTGCGCAGCGCATGGCGCTTGCGGTGGTAGGACGAGCGGAAGGGCGGTGCTTCGGACGGGTCGTTATCGGGGTCGCCGACGATCTGCCCGGCCAGCGCTTCAAGCGGCGTGTCATAGGGTGGCAGCGCCTCACCTGCGGCGTAGTCGATGGGGTCGCGGCGGCCCTCCATCTGCGTGAGAATGGCCGCGATTCCGCCGGGATAGCTGGGGGTCTTGTCTGCGCTCATGGGCGCGAGACTGCCGCCAAGCGGCCGCGCACGCAATTGCCGGACGGAGGGCAGGCGCGCATCTCGGTCCCGCGTCGCCTTTCGGCCACGCTGCGGCGGGCGGCTCACCTGCCGCCGGGCGGCGGAGGCAGCGGGCCTTCCATATGGGCAATGGGGAAGCTGACGTCCGCAGACATGGGCAGGCTGCGCAGGGCAAGGCGGCGCAGACCCATCCGGCGGTAGAAGGCTTCGGCGTTCAGGCTGGCGAAGGCCTGCACGCGCGATGCCCCGTCCACCATGGCTGCCTGCGCGGCGCGTTCAAAGAGCGCCCGACCGATGCCCAGCCCGCCACGTTGCGGATCAACGGCGAAATGGCGTGCGTGGATCAGACCCGGGGCCAGCGCGCCGGATCCCGGCGTCTCGAAGCTCCAGCCGCCGCAACCTTGGATTGCGCCGTCCGCCTCGGCCACATAGAAGCGCCCCGAGGCGATCAGCGCCGCGTTGGGCCGGATCATCAGGGGCAGGGCGATGGCCAGCACTTCGGGCGCATAGCTTTGCCGCATCAACGCCGGATAAGAGCGCGCCAAAAGCGCGCCGATCGCCGCGGCCTCTTCCTGCTTTGCCTTGCGGATCTGCACGCCGATCTCTCCCAAAGCGATAGGGCAAAGAGAGTGCCGCAGAGCCGCGCGCGCGGCAAGCGGCCTCATTCCATGGCGAGGATCATATTGCGCACCACAGGGTAGATCTCGTTCTCCCATTTCCGACCGTTGAACACGCCGTAATGGCCGACGTTGGCCTGCAGGTGGTGGCGTTTCAGATGCGGGCGCAGAGAGGTGCACAGATCATGCGCTGCCGAAGTCTGGCCCAGCCCGCAGATGTCATCGCGCCCGCCTTCGACGGTCAGCAGCGCGGTGTGGCGTATCTTGCTCGGATCGACCTTGCGGCCGCGATAGGTGAACTCTCCGGTCGCAAGGTCGGCCTTTTGGAAAACCCGGTCGATGGTTTCGATGTAAAACTCTTCCGTCAGGTCCAGAACGGCGAAATACTCGTCGTAGAACTCCTTCACCTTGCGCGCCTGCTCGGTCTCTCCGGCGGCGAGGTGGTCGTAGAGCCGTTTGTGCTGTTGGCGGTGGCGGTCCATGTTCATCGCCATGAAGGCGGTCAGTTGCACAAAGCCGGGATAGACCCGCCGACCGCCCCCGGCATAGCGCAGCGGCACCGTGGCGATCACGTTGCGCTCGAACCACTCCAGCGGTTTCTCGTCTGCCAGTGCGTTCACTGTGGTGGGGCTTTCGCGCACGTCCACCGGCCCGGCCATCAGGGTCATCGACAGCGGCGTCGCGGGGTTGCGGTCTTCCGACATCACCGCGACGGCGGCCAGCGCCTGCACGCAGGGCTGGCACACGCCGAGGAGATGCGCGCCCGGGCCGATCTCTTCGAGAAAGCGGATCACATAGGCGACGTAATCCTCCACCCCGAAGGCTCCGGCCGAGGTCGGCACGTCGCGGGCGTTCTTCCAGTCGGTGATATAGACGTCATGGTCGCGCAGCAGCACTTTCACCGTGCCCGCCAGCAGCGTGGCGAAATGCCCCGAAAGCGGCGCGGTGACCAAGACCTTGGGGCGCGGTGTGTCGATCTCCTTGCGGAAATGCAGCAACTGGCCGAACGGCAGATCAAGCGCCACGTCCTCGCGCACCGGCACCTCTCGATTGCCGTCACGCACGGTGCTGATGCCGAAGGCGGGACGCTCATGGCTCAGCCGAAAGCGACTGATCATTTCCAGCATGGCGGCATTGTGCCGCGACAGATGCCCGAAAGGCCCGTCGAGCCGCGGCATGAAACTCAGCCCGTGCAGCGCCGCCATGCGAAAAGGGGCGATAAAATCATCAAGTCCCTGGTAGCCTGCGTAGAGCACGTCGATTTCCCCTCGCTGCCTCGCAAAAACGCTAGCCAGGTCCGCGCGCCGGATGCGACAACAAACTGTGGTCTTGGCGCGAGTGACAGCGGGAGGAAGACGCATGGGGCAGGCAACGCTCACCATTTCATCGAAAAACTATTCCTCGTGGTCGCTGCGCGGCTGGCTGCTGTGCCGCATGGCGGGGCTGGAGTTCACCGAAGAGATGGTCGACACCTCGGACGCCACCGCGCGGCAGGAACTGCTGCTGCTTTCGCCCACGGTGCTGGTGCCGCGGCTGGTGCACGGCGAGGTGCAGGTCTGGGACACGCTGGCCATTGCCCAGTACCTCAACGAGATCCTGCCCGACGCCGGGCTCTATCCCGATGACATCGTGGCGCGCTCGCATTGCCGCTCGATCTCGGGCGAGATGCACTCGGGCTTCTACAACCTGCGCTCAGCGCTGCCGATGAACCTCAAGGCGCGGCATCAAAGCTTCAAGATCTTTTCCGGCGCGCGGCCCGACGTCGAGCGGATCAAGCTGATCTGGCACGAATGCCTCGACACCTACGGCGGGCCGTTCCTGTTCGGCGCGCGCCCGTCGGTCGCCGACGCCATGTACGCCCCGGTCTGCACCCGTTTCCGCACCTATTCGGTGGCGCTCGATCCGACGCTCGAGGCTTATGTCGAGACCATCCTGACCTGGGCGCCGATGCGCGAATGGACCGCAGGGGCGCTGGCCGAGCCTGACGAGATCGTCGAGCTTGAGGTGGAGTTCTAACGCGCCAACGCGCGGGTGCCACGGGCGATGCCTTCCAGCGTCATAGGCACCATACGGTCTTCGAAGATCTCGCGGATCATCGCGATCGACTGGGTGTAGCGCCAGTGTTTTTCCGGCACCGGGTTGATCCACAGGTGATCGGGCCATTGCGCCCGGGCGCGGCGCAGCCAGACCTCCCCCGCCTCCTTGTTCCAATGCTCATTGGCGCCGCCGGGCACCGCGATCTCATAGGGGCTCATCGACGCATCGCCCACGAAGATGCACTTGTAGTCGGGCCCATAGGTGTTGAGCACCTCCCACGTGGGCGTCTGCGCGTCCCAGCGGCGGCGGTTGTCGCGCCAGAGGCCTTCGTAGAGGCAGTTGTGAAAGTAGTAGTGTTCAAGGTGTTTGAACTCGGCCCGCGCCGCCGAGAATAGCTCTTCCACCACCTTCACATGCGGGTCCATCGACCCACCCGCGTCGAGCAGCAGCAGCACCTTCACCGCGTTGCGCCGCTCGGGGCGGGTCTTGACGTCAAGATAGCCGTGCTCGGCGGTGGCGCGGATGGTGCCGTCAAGGTCAAGCTCGTCCGCGGCGCCGTCGCGGGCCCAGGCCCGCAGGCGTTTCAGCGCCACCTTGATGTTGCGCGTGCCCAGTTCGACCTGATCGTCGAGGTTGCGAAAGTCGCGCTTGTCCCAGACCTTCACCGCCCGCTGGTGGCGGCTCTTGTCCTGACCGATGCGCACGCCTTCGGGGTTGTAGCCATTGGCGCCAAAGGGCGAGGTGCCGGCGGTGCCGATCCATTTGCTGCCGCCCTCGTGGCGCTCTTGTTGTTCGCGCAGGCGCGCTTTCAGCGTCTCCATCAGCTTATCGAAGCCGCCCGCCGCCTCGATCTCGGCTTTCTCCTCCGGGCTGAGGTGCTTCTCGGCCATCGTCTGCAGCCAGTCCGCGGGCAGGTCCACCGCCTCCAGAACCTGCTCGAAAGAGATCGCCTCGAGCCCCTTGAACGCTTCCGAAAAGGCACGGTCGAAGCGGTCGATATGGCGCTCGTCCTTCACCAGCGCGGTGCGGGCGAGGTAGTAGAACCCCTCCACGTCGTAGCGCGCCAGCCCGGCCTTCAGCGCCTCGAGAAAGCTCAGGAACTCGCGCAGCGAGACCGGCACCTGCGCCGCTCTCAGGGTCTCGAAAAATCGCAGGAACATCTGCCACCTCCACGCGCAATGATGCCGTGCCGGGCCGGGCCTCTCAACCCGCGTCTGCTTCTTCTCTTCGAAAATACGCCGGGGTGAATTCGCGCAGCGAAGAGGGGGCAGCGCCCCCTTTAAGGCGCCGGGCCGGCCCTCAGAACGCCAGCTTTTCCACCGCGATGGTCAGAACCAGCCCGATCAGCCCGAAGGCGATGGCGTAGACCGCGATGAACTGCGCGATGTCGGCCTTGTTGCCTTTGCGGCGCCGGGCCGTCAGCCCGCCGATGATGGCGCCCAGCAGGGCTCCGGCGATCACGATCATGCGCTGTCCTCAACTCCCGTTCATCGGATTGAGCGCGGCGATCTCTCGCAGCTTGGCCTCTGCCGCCCAATCCGGGCCGAAGCCGTAGCGCGCCCATCCCAGAGAGTCCAGCCGCAGCTGCTCGGCCTCCGCGGCGTGGCCTGTCATCTGCAGCGCCTCGGCGCGCAGCATTTTCAGCGTCGCCAAAAGCGCGGCATTCTCATAGCGGGTCGCGGTCTGCTCTTGCGGCGTGACCAGCGCCAGCGTGCGCGCCGCGTCGCCCGCGCGCAGCGCCAGCGCGGCAAGCTGCGCGTCGACATAGGCCTCTTGCAGCCGCGCATCGGGCAGGGCGTAGAAAATACGCCGCGCCGCCTCGAACTCTGCTGTCGCGGCCTCCGGCGCGCTGCCCTGCAGCAGCCGCCCCAGCACGAAATGCGCAAAGCCAAGCCGGTGGTCGCGCCAGCCTTCGCCGCGCGCGAGGCGCAGCGCCTCTTCGGCGGCGGCGCGGCGCCGGGGCATCGGCGCGCCGGTGCTCAGCGCAGTCTGGATCGCCTCCACCCACGGCCGCGGCGTCGCGGTGAGATGACGGTCGGGCAGGGCTTCGCCGCGTGGATTGAGCCGGGCCAGGATCGCCGGCAGCGCCTGCGCCACCTCGGCGCGGCGCATCCCCGAGCGCAGGGCGGGGTCGTAGAACACCCGCAGCACCAACATGTCGTAGCCCGAAAGCACCGTGTGCACGTTGTCGTCGTTGAACACGCTTTCGCCCAGCCGGTAGAGATCGTTGAGCGGCCCCAGCGCCTGCGCGATCTCTTCGTGCAGGCAATCGCGCAACTCCTGCGGTGCGGCGTCGGCAGGCAGGAAGACGGCAGCGGTCTCGCGTGTGCGCACGTCGACCCAGCTGGTGCGCCCGGCGCGGCGGGCCTGCCTGTACTCGGCCAAAGAGCTGACCCCGGGGATGACGAAACAGGCGGCCTGCGGCAGTTCGAGGCGGATCGTCTCGCGGGAGACCGGCACAAGGGTGAGATTGGCCTCGGCGGCGTCGGTCCGGGAAATGTCGATCCCGGCCTCTTCGCGCAGCCGTCGCAGCAGGCGCGCAAGATCGGCATCGAGGCTGGGCGGCGCATCGCCCGCCACGCGCAGTGTCACGGGCGTTTCGAACCGGGTGAAGACCGGCAGCGCCTTGCCCGATTCCAGCGCGAAGGCAAGGTCGAGCACATCGCGGGCAATCTGCGCGTTGGCCGCCTGCGGTGGCTGCGGATGCGGCGCGCCGAAGCGGGCTTCCAGCGGCGGCTTGGCAAGCGGCGTTTCAGGCGCGGCGGCGCCCCGCCGCGCGGCCTCGGGGCCGCTCGGCGCGCAAGAGCCAAGCAGCAGCCCGACGGCCAGCACGAAGATCCCGCGCCGCCGCATCTCTCAGGGCCGCTGATACTTGATGAAGGGCGTCTCGGTGCCGATCCGGTCATAAAGCTGCCGAGCGGTGTGATTGAATTCCTGCGTCAGCCAGTAGACCGAGGGGGCGCCAGCGGCGTCGGCGGCGGCATAGACCGCTTCGATCAGAGCCCGACCGACGCCCGTGCCGCGCGCTTCGGGCGCGGCATAGAGGTCTTGCAGGTAGCACACGTTCTCAATGCGCCAGCAATGCCGGTGAAACAAAAAATGCACCAGCCCCACCAACGTACCGTCGCTCTCGGCGACGAGGCAGCTGAAGTCCTGCGGATCGTCTCCAAGTAGTCGCGCCAAGGTGCTGACATAAACCTCTTCGGCGACGGAAGTCTCGTAGAAGCTGAGATACCCGGTCCAAAGCGCGCGCCACGCGGCTTCGTCGCCAGCCTCGAGCGGCCGGATGATCACGCTGTTCTGGGACATGCTGCCTCGGTCGTCTTTTGTCGTTGTATGTTCGGAGCTTCGCGCCCTCTGCTCGCGCCAGTATAGCGCGGCGCGGCGCCGAGGTGTCCCGGAAAGACAGCGGCGCCGCGAAAATGTGATTTCGCGACGCTGGATCAGATAAAGTGACGCAAGGTCAGTGACTTGTCCTGTGCAGCGATGCAACAGGCGGGCGCTGTCGCTTCAGACCATCATTTCCTTGGTGGCCGAAAGGGTAACCCCCGGATAGTCGCGTTCGACCCGGTCGATGTCCCATTGCATGCGCGTCAGATAGACGATGTCGCCGTCATTGTCCTCGGCGATGTGCTGCTTGTTGGCGTTGACGAATTTGTCGACCGCCGCCTTCTCGCCATGCACCCAGCGCGCCGAGGTGAACTGCGACGCCTCGAAGCGCACGGGCAGCGAATACTCCTGCTCGATCCGCGCCCCCAGCACCTCGAACTGCAGCGCGCCGACGACGCCGACGATGTAGCCCGAACCGATCGACGGCTTGAACACCTTCGCTGCGCCTTCTTCGGCGAACTGGAACAGCGCCTTCTCGAGGTGCTTTGCCTTCAGCGGATCGCCCGCGCGCACGCTTTGCAGCAGCTCCGGCGCGAAGGACGGAATGCCCGTGACCTTCAGCGCCTCGCCCTCGGTCAGCGTGTCGCCGATGCGCAGCTGGCCGTGGTTGGGAATGCCGATGATGTCGCCCGCCCAGGCCTCTTCCGCCAGTTCGCGGTCGGCGGCAAGGAACAGCACGGGGTTTGAGATCGACATGGGCTTCTTGGTGCGCACATGGGTGAGCTTCATCCCGCGCGAGAAATGCCCCGACGACAGCCGCACGAAGGCGACACGGTCGCGGTGCTTGGGATCCATGTTGGCCTGCACCTTGAATACGAAGCCGGCGACCTTCTTCTCGTCAGGGGCGATCTGCCGCGGCGCGGCCGAGGTCGGCTGCGGCTCGGGCGCCAGTTCGCCGATGCCGTCCATCAGTTCCTTCACGCCGAAGGAGTTGATCGCCGAGCCGAACCAGATCGGGGTCATATGACCTTCGAGCACCGATTGCGGGTCGAGCGCAGGCAGAAGCTCGCGCGCCATCTCGACCTCTTCGCGCAGTTGTTCGAGCAGCCCGGCGGGGATGTGCTCGGCCAGCTTGGGATCGTCGAGCCCCGACAGCTTGATCGATTCCGCCACACGGTTGCGGTCGGCGCGATCCATCAGTTCCAGCCGGTCGTGGATCATGTCGTAGCAGCCGAGGAAATCGCGGCCCATGCCGATCGGCCAGCTGGCAGGCGTCACGTCGATGGCGAGGTTTTCCTGGATCTCGTCGATGATCTCGAAGGTGTCGCGCGCCTCGCGGTCCATCTTGTTGCAGAAGGTCAAGATCGGCAGGTCGCGCAGACGACAGACTTCAAAGAGCTTGCGGGTCTGGCTTTCCACGCCCTTTGCGCCGTCGATCACCATGATCGCCGCATCCACCGCCGTCAGCGTGCGGTAGGTGTCTTCGGAAAAGTCCGAGTGGCCGGGCGTGTCGACGAGGTTGTAGCGGAAGTTGCCATATTCGAACGACATCGCCGAGGCGGAGACCGAGATGCCGCGGTCCTGCTCCATCTTCATGAAGTCCGAGCGCGTGCGCCGCGCCTCGCCCTTGGCGCGGACCTGCCCGGCCATCTGGATCGCCCCGCCGAAAAGCAGGAACTTCTCGGTCAGCGTGGTCTTGCCCGCATCCGGGTGCGAGATGATCGCGAAGGTGCGGCGCCGCGCGATCTCGGGCGGCAGGGCGGGGCGGTTCGAAGCGGTGTCCAGCATGAGCGGGCGTATAGGTGCGGGCGGCGGTTTTGTCTATGGGGAACCGCGCGCTGTGCCGCCGGGTTGAAAGGTTGAAAGGAGACCCGCCATGACCCGTGACCACGGCCCCTCGATCAAGGACGACAAGCTCTACGCCGATCTGCGTGACGAAGGGCATTCCAAGGAAAAGGCGGCGCGTATCGCCAACGCCAAGGCCAACCCCGACATGCAGCCCTCTAAGAAAGGTGGCAAGGCGCCGCCCTATGAGGCGTGGACCAAAGACGATCTTTACGCGCGGGCGCAGCAGATCGGCATCGATGGCCGGTCGCAGATGAGCAAGGACGAGCTGATCGAGGCGCTGCGCGCGCATTGAGGCCGCGGCTCTGGCTGCAACCTCGGACGCGCGTATTTGGAAAGAGAAGAAGCGCCCGCCTGCTTCGTCTAGACCCAAATATCCTGGGGGAGGCCGCGTCAGCGGACGGGGGCAGCGCCCCCCATTGCGCGGTGGCGCCCGCACAAGTGCCCGCGTCTCACCCTACCGAAGAGCGGCGCAGCAGCTCCGCGGCGTCGGGCCTTTGCAGCATCACCTCCTGCACCTCGATCTCGGGCTGATCCGAGGCGCGGTGCCGGGGGAGCAGGGCGCCAAGCTGCGGTGACAGCTCTGCCGGCAGCGCCGCGCGGGTTCTGGTGTCGACCAGCATCGACTCGGCGGCGATGCCTTCGGCGTAGATGATCTGATGGTGGTCGAACAGCATCTGGTAGTACTCCACGAAGCCGCCCTGCTGCCGTATGATGCTGTCGCCGTTGAGCAGGTGGCGGGCGCGGACCAGAAGTTCGGCGCGGCCCGCGCCGAGCCGGTCGCGGCGCTGGTAGATGAACAGCCGGTGGTCGGGGCTCACCAGCAGGTCCCGCGCGTTGTTGAGCGCCCCGGCACGGATCAGGATCGGGGCGAAGGCGCCGCTGGCACGGACCACCTGATGGCCGATCCAGCGAATTTCCTGCGGGCCGTCGTCGCGGGTCAGCACGCGATCGCCCAGGTTCAGGTCCTCGATCGGGCGCTGCGCGCCCGAGGCCATGGTGATCAGCGTGCCGCGGGTGAACGAGACGCAGGCGGCCTGGGCGAATTTCGCCAGCGCCTCTTGCGTCGAAATGCCCACCAGCGCGTAATCCTTGCGCGGCTGCATCGGGGCGAGCGGCATCAGGAAGAGATCGGCCACCAGCCCCTCGGCATCGGTTTCCACCAGAATGATCGCCTCGGTGATCGCGCCGTCGCTGCACATCAGGGTCACGCAGCTGTCGAGATGCAGATCGGCGCCGGGCGTGCCGGTTCCGCTGTCGGGCGCAATGCGAAAGGGTGAGGCGGCGGCGGGCAGCAGCGCCAGCCGGGTCGGGCGGGCGCTTGGCGAGAGGGCGTAGACATCGTCGGGCTGCAACTCGTCGGCAAAGCTCAGCCCGTCGCCGAGGTTGGCGCCGCTGATCACGCGAAACTGCGTGCCGCGGTAGACCGTCACGCTATGCGCCGCGCGGGCGGGCTCTGTTTGGAAAGGGGCCTGTGCCGTCACCTGTGCCACCACTCGTCTCTACGTTACATGCGCGACCGTACAAATCTGTGACCTCGCGCGGGCCGCTCACCGCCGGGCGCGCACATGGTGCGTTGCTGGCGAGGTCGGAGCCTACACCCCATTGTATGCCAAGGGAATGTGTCATCATATGGCCCCGAGCCCGGCGTTTTGCCGGCGGACGCGAAGAGGAGAGCGAGATGGATCTGGGGATTTCGGGCAAGACGGCGCTGGTCTGCGCCTCGTCCAAGGGGCTGGGGCGCGGCTGCGCCGAGGCGCTGGCCGAGGCGGGCTGCAACCTCGTGATGAACGCGCGCGGGTCCGAGGCCTTGGAGCAGGCGGCTGAGGACATTCGCAGCACCTATGGTGTGCAGGTTGTCACCGCCGCCGCCGACATCGTCTCGGAAGATGGGCGCGCGCAGGTGCTGGAACTGGCCCGCGGCGCTGACATTCTGGTGACCAATGCGGGTGGGCCGCCGCCGGGCATCTGGAGCGATTGGGATCGGACCGACTTCGTCAAGGCGCTGGATGGCAACATGCTGACACCGATTGCGCTGATGCAGGCGCTGATTCCGGGGATGATGGAGCGCGGCTGGGGCCGGGTGGTCAATATCACCTCGCGGTCGGTCAAGGCGCCGATCCTGCAACTGGGCCTGTCGAACTCGGCGCGCGCCGGGCTCACCGGCTTTGTCGCGGGGACTTCGCGGCAGGTGGCGGACAAGGGCGTGACGATCAACAACCTGCTGCCGGGCGTGCATGAGACCGACCGCATCAAGCAGATGGACAGCCATGATGCCGAGCGCAGCGGGCGGCCAATCGCCGAGGTGAGCGCAGAGCGCGCGGCGGGCATCCCCACGCGAGAATATGGTCAGGCGGCGGACTTTGGCCGCATGTGCGCCTATTTGTGTTCGGTGCACGCGCGGTTCATCGTCGGTCAGAACATCGTTCTGGACGGCGGCGAGACGCTGGCGACGATCTGAGCGCATGGCACGGGGACCGGACGGGCAGGGCGGCGGTGCGGGCTTTTCGCTCGCCGACCAGCTGTTTAACCGCGACACGCTGGAGGTTCTGGCGCGCGACTATGCCGTGCTGCCGGGATTCTCGGGCGAGCGGTTCGTCGAGGCCGCGTTGCCGCGGCTGGCCGGTCTCGGCGTGCATGCGCGGCTGGAGGTGATTGCCGAGGCGCTGGCCGAGCAGCTTTCGCCGAGATTTCCCGAGATGGCCGAGCAGGCGGAGGCGGCGCTGCCGCCGCCGCTGGACCCGACGTTGCGGGACGATGATTTCGGGCGCTTCATTCACGCCGTGCCCGGGGTCTTGGCGGTACGCCACGGCATGGACCATCCCGAACGTGCGCTTGATCTGCTGCATGCGGCCACGCAGCGCTTTTCCATGGAATACGCGATCCGGCCGTTCCTGAATCGTTGGCCCGATGAGGTTCTGGCGCGGCTCGATATGTGGGTGGAGGACCCGCATTACCATGTGCGACGGCTGGTTTCTGAAGGGACGCGGCCCAAGCTGCCGTGGGGGATGGGCATTGCGCTCGATCCGCAGGTGCCGCTGCGTTATCTTGATGCGCTGCATGGGGACGAGACGCGCTTTGTAACGCGCTCTGTCGCCAATCATCTCAACGACCTGTCGAAGATCGCGCCGGACGCTGTGCTTGATCGGCTGGAAAGCTGGCAGGCGGAGGGGCGGCAGGAGGTCAAGGAGTTTGACTGGATCACCCGCCACGCCTTGCGCACCGCGGTCAAACGCGGCGAGCCGCGGGCGCTGGCCCTGCTGGGATACCGGGCGGACCTGCCCGTGCAGGCGCGGCTTTCGCTTGATCCGGTCCGTCTGCGCATTGGCGATACATTGGAGATCGCCGCCGAGATCGAGGCGCCCGAGGGAGGTGCCGTGATGGTCGACTACCGGCTGCGGTTTCATCGGCCCAAGGGTCATGCGGAGAAAGTGTTCAAGCTGAAGTCAGTGACGCTGGAGCCGGGTCAGGCGCTGCGGGTGGCCAAGCGCCACCGTATGAAGGGCGACGCAACCACCTTCCAGCTGCATCCCGGTCCGCATGCGGTGATCCTGCAGGTCAATGGGCGCGACGTGGCGGAAGTGTCCTTCGATCTTCTAAAGGCATAGAGCTTTTGCAGGGGCACTGCCCATGAACGGTCAGGATCCGGCTGTGGAACTGTCGGGGCCGGTGGGGAAAGGCGTAGCGAGCATCGCGGCGCAGCCGGGGTGCGCGTCGGCAAAGCCCAGCACCGAGGCGTTCAGGAGCAAATGCCAGCTTGCATGGTCGCCATAGGCCTGCGCGCGTGAGTAGGTGCAGCCGTCCGCCGTCGTGAAATAGCGGCCTTCGTATCCGGTTGGGGGCGGCGTTGGCGTGTCGGCGTGTGCAAGGGGCGCGGCACAGAGCAGCGCGGCAAGAGGGAGGGCGAGAGAAGCTCCAGCGGTTCGGGACGCGGCGTGGCGGGATCTGTCGCGGCTGAGATGGTGATGGGTCATCAAAGGTTCCATGAATGGCTCCTTGGCGTGGGGGTGGCCCAAGGCTGCGCGGAAAAGCTGAACCCTCTCTTCAAATATTGGGTTTTAGGCAATTACAGGCGGGGTGAGGGCGCTTGGCGCTGGCCGCGGCGAGTTGACGTGCTTTGGCGGACGGCGTGGCAAATCGCTTGGCAAATCGCGCGCTTTGGGGCAGAGGAACTGCATGAGCCAGACCTCCTTTACCCTTTCCGGGCGGGATGGGGCGGCGCGTACGGGCGTGATCTCCACCCCGCGCGGCGACATCCGCACCCCTGCCTTCATGCCCGTCGGCACCGCAGCCACCGTCAAGGCGATGCTGCCCGAGAGCGTGCGCGAGACCGGCGCCGACATCCTGCTTGGCAACACCTACCACCTGATGCTGCGCCCCGGCGCCGAGCGGGTGGCGCGGCTGGGCGGGCTGCACAAGTTCATGAACTGGGAACGCCCGATCCTCACCGATTCCGGCGGGTTTCAGGTGATGAGCCTTGCCGGGTTGCGCAAGCTCACCGAGGAGGGGGTGACCTTCAAGAGCCATATCGACGGCTCCAAGCACATGCTCTCGCCGGAAAGCTCGATGGAGATCCAGCGGTTGCTCGGCTCTGATATCGTCATGTGCTTTGATGAATGCCCGGCGCTGCCCGCCGACCGCAAGCGGATCGAGCAGAGCATGCGCCTGTCGATGCGGTGGGCGCAGCGCTCGCGCGAGGCCTTCGGCGACCGGCCGGGGCACATGCTTTTCGGTATCCAGCAGGGCGGGCTCGAAGAAGACCTGCGCGGCGAGAGTGCCGAGGCGCTGACCTCCATCGGCTTCGACGGTTACGCCGTGGGCGGCCTTGCCGTGGGGGAAGGGCAGGAGGCGATGTTCAAGGTGCTCGACTTCGCGCCGGGCCAGTTGCCCGAGGACAAGCCGCGCTACCTGATGGGCGTCGGCAAGCCCGACGACATCGTCGGCGCGGTGAAGCGCGGCATCGACATGATGGACTGCGTGCTGCCCTCGCGCTCGGGGCGCACCGGGCAGGCGTGGACGCGGCGCGGCATGGTCAACATCAAGAACGCCCGTCATCAGGACGATCCGCGCCCGCTCGACGAGCATTGCAGCTGCCCGGCCTGCCGCAGCTATTCACGCGCCTATCTGCACCACGTTTACCGCGCTGGCGAGATGATCTCTGGCATGCTGCTGACGTGGCACAACCTGCACTATTACCAGGAACTGATGCAGGGCCTGCGCGATGCCATCGCCAGCGGGACGTTCGCCGCGTTCGAAGAGCGCTTTCATGCGCAGCGCGCGGAAGGCGATATCCCACCGCTCTGAGGGCGGTTATCGCCGTCTGGAGGCGAGGGCGCGGACAAGCAGCCACAGCGCGCTCAGCGCTGCGAAGCACGCGCTGAACAGCGCCTGACAGCCCGCAGCGGTGATGGGGTTGGCCCATGAGGTCACCGCCGCGGCGATGAGCGCGAGAAAGACGTAGGGAAGGGCGGCCTTTGCCAGTTCAGGCATCGTCGCCCGTCCCAAGGCGCAGGGTGGCCTTGACCGCTCGCAGCGCATCGGCCCCTTGGTCATCGGCCCATTTGCGCAGTTGCAGCCGCAGATAGGACAGCAGGCCCAGACGCTCTGCCAGCATTTGGCTGTAGCGGCTCTCTCTGGCGATGTCCCGATCCCACTGCGCGAGGCGCGCACGGGCGGTCTCTGCGTCAGTCACATCCGACAGATCGTCAAAGAGGATCGGGCGGCCGGGATCGGCGAAGCCCGCGCCGGGTTGCCATGCCATCAGGAAGGGCCCGCGCCGCGCCGGACCAAGCTGCCCGTTGCCGGTGGCCGCGCGGATCGCGAGGTCGGCGGTTTCCATCCGGTAGCGTTGCAGGGCGATCGGACAAATCCCTTCGGGCGGGGCGGCGCTGGCGCGTTCGGCAGCGGCGGAGGTCTGCATCGGCCAGACCGTCACAACCACGCGGGCAGACGGCGGGGCGGCTTGCCAAGGGCGCTCCGCGCGATGCGCCAGCGCCGAGACGAAGGCTTCGCAGATGATGGCCGCGCGCGCGGCTTCGGGATCGGCGCTGTCTGTCGGGACATGCGGGGCGCGGGCGAAGGCGAGCACCCCGTAGGCGCCGAAATCATCCGGCGACAGATCGCCTGGGCCAGCCAGCAGCCGCGCCGAGGCGTGGTGCAGGGCGCGCCGGTTGCCGTGGCGCGAGGCTGGGTCAGGAGCCGCGTTGAGGGGCGCCTCCGCAGCCCTCTGGAGCGGCGGAAACGCGGGCGAGGGGCGCAAGCGTCCGCTCGCGGCGGCGGGCGGGGGAGGTTCGGAGGCAACCTGTAGCGGGGTGTAAACCTCTGGCGGTAGAACGATAAAGAGCAGCAGAAACAGCAGGGCAATAAGACTATGGCGCATGGCGAATGACAAATAGCTGAACTCAATTTTTGGCGAAAATTAACAAGCTAAATCTACTTTAAATTGTATCACGAAGTATGCGATCCGCGAAGTGAAAGAGCGACATGGCTACCATGACGGGCTCACGTACCTCCAACGCCAGCCATGCGTTCCGTGCATTTCCGCACATCGCCTTGCGCGGTTGCCGCGGCGCGGCGGGCGCTTATGTCTGGCTTCGCATGTTGGCCCGCCGGGCTGGCAACACGTTTGACCCAAGCAAGGGAGAGACTTCATGACCGAGGCGCTCTTTACCCCGTTCACCGCCGGTGCCATCGACATGGCCAACCGCGTGGTGATGGCCCCGCTCACCCGCAGCCGTGCCGACAACGACACCGACGAAGTCGGCGATCTGCATGTGGAATACTATCGCCAGCGCGCCGGCGCCGGGCTGATCATCACCGAAGCGTCGCAGATCTCGCAGCAGGGCAAGGGCTACATCAAGACCCCGGGCATCTACTCCGAAGGTCAGGTGGCCGCGTGGAAGAAGGTGACCGACGCCGTGCATGCCGAAGGCGGCAAGATCGTCATTCAGCTTTGGCACGTCGGGCGCATCAGCCATACGTCGATCCAGCCCGGCGGGCAGGCGCCCGTGGCGCCCTCGGCGATCGCCGCCGGTGGCAAGACCTTCACGCTCGACGGCCCGGCAGAGACCTCGACGCCGCGCGCGCTGGAGGCCGATGAGCTTGCCGGCATCGCCGCTGATTTCCGCAACGCCGCACGTCTGGCCATGGAGGCGGGCTTCGACGGTGTCGAGGTGCACGGTGCCAATGGCTACCTGATCGACCAGTTCCTCAAGACCGGCGCCAATCAGCGTGACGACGCCTACGGCGGCTCGATCGAGAACCGTGCGCGCTTCCTGTTCGAAGTGCTGGACGCGGTGACCGAGGAGGTCGGCGCCGACCGCACCGGCCTGCGCCTGTCGCCGTTCTCGCCGGCCAACGGCATCGACGACGACGACCCGCAGCCGCTGTTCGAATACGTGGTGAAGAAGCTCAACGCCTACGATCTGGCCTATCTGCACGTGGTCGAAGGCGCCACCGGCGGCCCGCGCGAGTTGGCCGAGGGCGAAAGCCTCGAAGCGCTGCACGCGCTTTATGACGGCGTGTGGATGGGCAACAACGGCTATGACCGCCAAATGGCCATCGACGCCGTGGCCAGCGGCAAGGCCGATTTGGTGGCTTTCGGTCGTCCGTTCATTTCGAACCCCGACCTGGTCAAGCGGCTCGAGAAGAACGCGCCGCTCAACGAAGGCGACCAAAACACATTCTATGCGGGCGGGGAGGAAGGCTACACCGACTACCCGACGCTGGAAGACGCCGCCTGATCGGGCGGTGACAGGGGGCGCCGCGCGGTTGGTATCCAGTGCTGCCGTTAAGGCTGTTGCAAGGTTTTCGCGCGGCGCCCCCGCATTCTCTCCTCATTGACGATTTGGCGGCTTGCGCCCGGCGCAGCGGAGCGTCACATTGGTGAGAACGGGTTTCGCGCGCTTGAAAAGTTAACGCCCGCGCCCCACCTGAATACTCCGACAGGGGACGGCAAGGGTCGCCGATATCCGGGGCCAGACCGTCCTGCCACTAGCAAGGAATGCGTATGCAACAGCCTCTCAACACATCCTATCCGGTGCTGCCGCTGCGGGACATTGTTGTGTTTCCGCATATGATCGTGCCGCTCTTCGTGGGGCGCGAGAAATCGGTGCACGCGCTGGAAGAGGTGATGGCGGACGACAAGCAGATCCTGCTTGCCGCCCAGATCGACCCCGCCGTCGATGATCCCGACTCCGACGGCATCTACCGCGCTGGCGTTCTGGCCAACGTGCTGCAGCTGCTCAAGCTGCCCGACGGTACCGTCAAGGTGCTCGTCGAGGGGCAGGCGCGCGTCAAGATCACCGAATATGTCGAAAACGACCGCTTCTTCGAAGCCAAGGCCGAGTATCTGTCCGAGATGCCGGGCGACACCGCCGCGATCACCGCGCTGGTGCGCACCGTCGGCGAAGAGTTCGAACGCTACGCCAAGGTGAAAAAGAACATCCCCGAAGAGGCGCTCTCGGCGGTTTCGGAAACCACCGACCCGGCCAAGCTGGCCGACCTCGTCGCGGGCCATCTCGGCATCGAGGTGGAGCAAAAGCAGGAGCTTCTGGAAACGCTGCCGGTGAGCGAGCGTCTGGAGAAGGTCTATGGCCTGATGCAGGGCGAGCTGTCGGTGTTGCAGGTCGAGAAAAAGATCAAGACCCGCGTCAAGTCGCAGATGGAGAAGACCCAGCGCGAGTACTACCTGAATGAGCAGATGAAGGCCATTCAGAAGGAACTCGGCGACGGCGAGGACGGCCAGAACGAGATCAACGAACTGGCCGAGAAGATCGAGGCCACCAAGCTCTCGAAAGAGGCCAAGGAAAAGGCCGAGGCCGAGCTCAAGAAGCTGCGCAACATGAGCCCGATGTCCGCAGAGGCCACTGTGGTGCGCAACTACCTCGACTGGATGCTGTCGATCCCGTGGGGCGTGAAGAGCCGCGTGAAAAAGGATCTCGGCCGCGCTCAGGATATCCTCGATCACGACCACTACAGCCTCGACAAGGTCAAGGAACGCATCGTCGAGTACCTTGCGGTGCAGGCGCGCAGCCAAAAGCTGAAGGGCCCGATTCTCTGCCTCGTCGGTCCGCCGGGCGTGGGTAAGACCTCGCTGGGCAAGTCGATGGCCAAGGCCACCGGGCGCGAGTTCATCCGCATTTCGCTGGGCGGCGTGCGCGATGAATCGGAGATCCGCGGCCACCGCCGGACCTACATCGGCTCGATGCCGGGCAAGATCATCCAGGCGCTGAAGAAGGCGAAGACCACCAACCCGCTCATCCTGCTCGACGAGATCGACAAGATGGGGCAGGACTTCCGTGGCGATCCCGCATCGGCGATGCTCGAGGTGCTCGACCCCGAACAGAACGGCACCTTCGTCGATCACTACCTCGAGGTGGAGTACGACCTGTCGAACGTCATGTTCGTGACGACTTCGAACTCGTACAACATGCCCGGCCCGCTGCTCGACCGGATGGAGATCATCCCGCTTGCGGGCTACACCGAGGACGAGAAACTCGAGATCACCAAGCGTCACCTGCTTGACAAGCAGATCAAGGCGCATGGCCTGAAGAAGACCGAGTTCACCATCACCGACGAGGCGCTCACCGACATCCTGCGCTACTACACGCGCGAGGCCGGTGTCCGGAACCTCGAACGCGAAGTGGCGAAGATCGCGCGGAAGGCGGTGACCAAGATCGTCAAGGGCGAGACCAAGCACGTGGAAGTCACGCGCGAGAACCTCGACGATTTCCTTGGCGTGCAGAAGCACCGCTACGGGCTTGCCGAGGACGAGAACCAAGTGGGTGTGGTCACCGGTCTGGCCTATACGTCGGTCGGCGGCGATCTGCTGCAGATCGAGGCGCTGCGCCTGCCGGGCAAGGGCCGGATGAAGACCACCGGTAAGCTTGGCGACGTGATGAAGGAGTCGATCGAGGCGGCGTCGAGCTACGTGCGCTCGATTTCGCCGCAGATCGGGGTGAAGCCGCCGAAGTTCGACAAGATGGACATCCACGTCCACGTGCCCGATGGCGCCACGCCAAAGGACGGCCCCTCGGCCGGCCTCGCGATGGTCACCTCGATCGTCTCGGTGCTGACCGGCCTGCCGGTGCGCAAGGACATCGCCATGACCGGCGAGGTCAGCCTGCGCGGCAACGCCATGCCGATCGGCGGCCTCAAAGAGAAGCTGCTCGCGGCTCTGCGGGGGGGCATCAAGACGGTGTTCATCCCCGAAGAGAACGAGAAGGATCTCGCCGAGTTGCCGGACAACGTGAAGACGGGCCTAGAGATCATCCCGGTCAAGCACGTCTCGGAGGTGCTTGAGATGGCGCTCATCGGCAAGCCCGAGGCCATCGAGTGGGACGAGGAGGCCGAAGAGGCCGCCGCCGCCCTGCGCGCGAAGGACGAGAAGGGCACGGGCGCCACGGCGCACTGACCGACCTTTCACAGCAAAATGCCAGAGGCGGACCTTCGGGTCCGCCTCTTTTTGGTTCGGCGCCGGTCAGATGCGGACGTCTAGGTCCGGCATCCCAAACCGACGTTTCAGGCCCGTGTTTCAGGCCCGTTCTTCAGGCCGGCTGCCGCTTCGTCTAGACGCAAATATCCCGGGGGAGACCGCGCAGCGGTCGGGGGCAGCGCCCCCACTGGCTGCCCTCAGGACAGCCGACCGACCTCCCGCCGCGGTAGATGCAAAATTTGTGAATTTTTTGCTCTGATCCCACTTGCGCCCCCCCGGCCATATCAGTAAAAGCCCGCCTACCGGGTGATTAGCTCAGTGGTAGAGCGCTTCGTTCACATCGAAGATGTCAGGAGTTCAAATCTCTTATCACCCACCATTTTTCCCAAAGGCGCGCTGTCCGGTTCCCCCGAGGCGCGCCTTTTTCTTTTTCCGATCAACACGTCAGGACCGGTAGCGCTGCGGCGGCAACGGCGCCTGACTCGGCTCGGACAAAGCCACGTCGCGGGCCAGATATGGGTTCGCCATCAGCGCCGCGGCGCGATGCGCTGCGCGGCGGCGTGCCCGCCAGCGGCGCCAGATATCCGGCAGCGACAGACGTGTGGGGCGCCATGTGCGGCGCTTTTGCGGGGCGCGCAGGGCGCGGGTCTGGGCGGTCACTCTTCTCTCTCCTTGCAGAGTCGCGGATCGCCTGTGAAAATGCTTCCTCAAGTCCACTTGAGGTCAAGCCCTTTTCGGTCCGGAGTGCCGCCATGCCCAAACCTATTGCCCGCGATCTGAGCGTCGGAGAACTGGCAAAGCGCGCCGGCGTGGCCGTCTCGACGTTGCATTTCTACGAGGCCGAGGGGCTGATAGAAAGCTGGCGCACCGAGGCCAACCACCGTCGCTATGATCGCCGCGAACTGCGCCGCGTTGCCGTGATCCGCGTGGCACAGCAGATGGGCATTCCGCTGGCGGAGGTGCGCGAGATGCTCGCCGCGCTGCCGCGTGATCGGCGGGTGGGCAAGGCTGAATGGCAAAGGGTCTCGGAAGGGTGGCGCGAGAGACTCGATGCGCGGATCCGGCGGCTCGAACAGCTGCGGGACGAGTTGGACGGTTGCATCGGGTGCGGCTGCCTGTCGCTGGAAAGTTGCCCGCTCTACAATCCGTCCGACCGCCGCAGCCGCGAAGGCCCGGGGCCGCGCAGGTGGATCGACAACTTAACGCAGGATGAGGCTTGAAAGCCGCTCAAAGCTTGGCTAAAGGAGCGTTCACGGGTGATTAGCTCAGTTGGTAGAGCGCTTCGTTTACACCGAAGATGTCGGGAGTTCGAGTCTCTCATCACCCACCATTCCTCCCCTAAAATCACGATGTAGAACGGTTTCCTGAGGGACGTGTATCGCTCGTCGCCCCGCGTGTCCGCCCAAGTGATCGCGCATCTCGCTGCAACGTTTTCAATATTGCGGCGCGATCGCAAAGATGGGCCTGAGCTCGGGGACAATGAGCAGCGACACCGCCTCCACTATGATCAAAAACAGTTCTTCGCGCGCGACGCGAGGCTTACCTGACGCGGTCTGTCAGAGCGGTGTGCCACTGACAGAGACACCCCGTGCGAGGTATCCGCAGGCCTCGGCGATGCCGGCGCTGCAGGCGACCGAAAGCACCTCGGCTTCGGTAGGCTGGCGGGTGGCGCAGGCGGACAGTGTCAGCAGCGCGCTGCCGACAAGGGCCAGTCTGAACACAGCAGGCCTGATTGAAGCCAGTGGCTTCGGGCTCGGGTCGGTCATTTCGGCATCCTCATGGGCGTATGAAGCCCGAGGCGAACGCGTGATGCAAGAGGGGCCACGTGAAAGGGCCGCTGCGCGCAGCGGCCCTCGGTGGCTGGGTGCTGATCCGCAGGCCGGGCCGGCGACCCGTCTGCTGAAAACTTAGCGGTTGGCCAGCGACTGGATCATGCTCGCTTTCTGAACCTCCGGTTTGCTCGAGGCGATGATTGCCAGCGCGTCGCCAAAGTGCTGCGCTGACATCCGTTGCATCTCGGCGTCGGTCAGATAGCGGCCGACCGAGTTGAGCTGGTGACGCGAGTAGGTGCGCGGCACCGCGCCGCTTGTGGCCAGGTACTCGACACGTGTGGTGGCCCTGCGATCGCTCTGGCTGTTTCGGGTCATGGCGAAGGCGTCGAGAAGCTCACTGCTGTCGAGCAGCGAGATCACCGAGTCGGGCACGTATTCGGACAACTGGTCGATCAGCGAATCCTGTGCGAGCACCGGGCTGCCTGCGCCAAGCGCGAGGGTCAGGGCGGAAATGGCTAGAAGGGACTTCATGGCTTTTCCTTTCGGGGTCTGAATTCGTCTCTGAAAATGGAATTCAAACAACTCGGCCCGGAAATATCGGGCCGTGCAGGGGCATGGGAGACAACGTTGGGCGGTAGAGGCGAGAGGCCCGCCCGGCAGAGCCTTGGCCGGACAAAGGGGATGGTGTGGCGGCAAAGGTGCCCCATATCAACCCTTAACATAAAACCAGAACGCGGGATAGATGGTAGCGTGTGTCAATGCTGGAAAACCGTAGCTTTAGCCGGGTTCAGACGCCCAGCCAGCGTTGCCCTGCCAGCCGTCCCGCAACGCCGCAGACGGAGATGGCAAGTCCGTACCAGAGCAGGAAGAATGCGGCGCTGTCCTCGTCGCAATGCACCGCGTAGACCGCCGCTGCGGCACCGCCCGCGAGCAGGCCCGCAAGCAGGCCGGTGCGCGCCGGGCGAGGCTCGACACGGTGGCGCAAACCGCGGAACAGGGCGATGGCGATGGGCAGGGCCAGCGCGGGAATCGACAGCAGGCACTGCCACAGGCTCTGGCCCAGAACATCGCCTCCAGACAGCGCCGCCAGCAGCCACCCGGCAACGCTCGCCCCGGCCAGAAGCGCCAGCGGCCAGAGCGGAACCTGCGCCTCGGGGTCGCCGCGGCGCAGCGCGATCCACGCAAGGCCGGCCAGAACCACGGTCAGCCCCTGTTTGACCAGCAGCGGCAGCATCAGAAGCACGTCCGGCCAGCCCGGGCGCATGCCCCAGAACACCAGCATCAGCACGATGGACAGCGCCACACCGAAAGCCACGCGCCACAGCAGGCGCGGGCGTTTGGCCGGCACGTCGTCGGCGCTGAGCGCGGCGATCAGCTCATCGGTTTCCATTCTTCCTCCTTCCTGGCCGCGTCGGCCAGTCGTCTCAGGGCCCGGTGCAGTGCCACGCGCAGCGCGCCGGGGCTGAGGTCGAAATCCTTTGACAGCGTGGCGGCGTCAACACCGTTCACCGCGTGCTCGCGCACCAGTGCCGCATCGCGCGCCGGCAGCCGGGCCAGCGCCTGTTCCAGATGCAGCCCGGCCAGCGGGTCCACAGCGGGCGCGTCGAGGCCGGGATGATCCTCGACCGGTTCATGCGGCGCCTTTGGGGTCTTGCGCAGCACGTCGATCGCCTTGTGCTTCACGATCACCCGCACCCAAGGCATCAGCGGCCGGGCCGGGTCCCAACTGCCGCGCTTGAGGTGGATCGACAGCAGCGCTTCCTGCACGACGTCCTCGGCCAAATGCGCGTGCTGGGCGGGCAGGTCGCGGCCGGCCATGGCGCGCATCCGCGGCACCAGACGCGACAGGCAGCCGGCATAGGCCTTGCGGTCGCCGCCGAGCGCGGCGCGCATCAGCATCTCGATCTCTTCGTCCTGTCCGCGTGCGGGGGCTGTCATCGGCGTCCGGTCCGGTCCTGCTGCTCGGGCATCTGTCTGCGCATACGGGCGCGTGGGGCGCCGCGTTACAGCGCCTGCGGAATATTTCGAATTTATCACGGATGCGCGAGCCGCGTAACAAATCCCCCCGCTGTGCCGAAGACCCCGGTGCAGACGCTGATGTCTGCGAGCCAATTTCGGAGAGACTGACATGACCATTCACAGCAAACATCTCGCCCTCGCCGGTGCCGTCGCCGCCGGTCTCGCGCAAATGACCGGCGCCGCCCACGCGCAGGATCAGGAGAAATGCTACGGCGTTGCCATGGCAGGCGAGAACGGCTGCGCTGCCGGGCCGGGCACCACCTGCGCCGGCACCTCTTCGGTGGATTATCAGGGCAACGCATGGACGCTGGTGCCCGCGGGCACCTGCGCCGAGATCGAACTGCCCGCCATGGCCGACGGCAGCGACCGCATGGGCTCGCTCGAGCCGCTCGAGCGCGACCTGCCGCAGGGCTGAGCGTTCTGACGCGATGCGCGCGGCGGTCCGATCGGTGCCGCCGCGCGCCCCAGTCCCGCATCAAGGGAGGAGTCCATGCAGACGATCCAAGACACCCGGCAGACGCTGCCCGACACCGCTGGCATCGGGTTCAAGTCTCAACACTTCGACGATCTGGCCGAGCCCGGCGCGGTGAACTGGCTGGAGGTGCACGCCGAGAATTACATGGTCGACGGCGGTCCGCGCCTTGCCATGCTCGACGATCTGCGCGCGCGCTTTCCGATCTCGGTGCATGGCGTCGGGCTTTCGATCGGCGGCGAGGGTCCGCTCGACACGGCTCATCTGGCGCGGCTACGCCAGCTCATCGACCGTGTGAACCCGGCGCAGTTTTCCGAGCATCTTGCGTGGTCCACCCATGAGGGCACCTATTTCAGCGATCTGCTGCCGCTGCCCTATACCGAGGCCACGCTGGCGCGGGTCGCGGCGCATGTGGACGAGGTGCAGCAGCACCTTGGGCTGCGCATGTTGCTGGAGAACCCGTCGAGCTATGCGGTGTTTGCCGAAAGCACCATGAGCGAGACCGACTTTCTTGCCGCTGTGGCGCGGCGGACCGGCTGCGGTCTGCTTCTGGACATCAACAACGTCTTCATCTCGGCCAGCAACCTCGGCACGTCGGCACCCGCCTATCTGGCCGACTACCCGGTCGAGGAGGTCGGCGAGGTCCATCTGGCGGGCTACGCCGAAGAGGACGACGGGCAGGGCGCACCGCTGCTCATCGACACCCATGGTGCACCAGTGGCCGATCCCGTCTGGGCGCTCTACGCCGACCTCATCGCGCGCATTGGGCCGCGTCCGACGCTGATCGAATGGGACAACGACGTGCCCGATTTCCCGACCCTCGAGGCGGAGGCCGCGCGTGCCATGCGTGTCATGGCGCGGCGGCGCGCGGCATGAGCGGGCAGGGAGATTTCGCTGGCGCGCTGCTGTCGGCGCAGCGCCCGCGCCCGGCAGCGCTGCGCGACCCTTCGGGCGCGGGCGCCACGCGCCGGTTCGATGTCTACCGCAACAACGTGGCGGTGGCGCTGACCGAGGCGCTTGGCGCCGCCTTTCCGGTGGTCGAGCGGTTGGTCGGCGAGACGTATTTCCGCGCCATGGCGCGGACCTTTGCCGAAGAACACCCGCCGCGCAGCCCGGTCATGGCCATCTATGGTGTCGCCTTTCCCGAATGGATCGCCGGTTTCCCGCCGCTGGCAAAGCTGCCCTATCTGCCCGATGTGGCGCGGATCGAGCAGGCCCGTCGCGAGGCAAGCCAAGCGGCCGATTGCAGCCCGCTTCCGCCAGACGCGCTTGCCGCTCTCCCGCCCGAGGCGTTGGCCGGGCTTTGCCTGCGGCTGCATCCGGCCCTGCGTTTGGTGACGACGCGGCCCCCGGCTCTGGCGATCTGGGCCCGCAACGCAGGCCGCGCCGATCTGGCGCACAGCAACGCCGCCGAGGTGCTGGTCAGCAGACCGCATCTGGCGGTGCACACCCACGCCGCGCCCGCAGGCACCGCCGCAACGCTGGCGGCGCTCGCCCAAGGCGCTCCCCTTGGCTCCGCGCTGCCCGCGGACGCCGATCACGCCGCGATCTTCGCCGGGCTCTTCGCCGCCGGTGCCTTCGCCGCAGATGGAGACCTCGGATCATGACCCATGTGCTCACCTCCGACGCGCCGGACCTCAAGACGCGCGTGTTGCGCGGCGAAGCGGCGCTCACCGCCATCACTCCGGCGCTTCTCGGCCTCGCCGGTCGAGCGGTCTTCGCCGCGACGCTGGCCGGGTTCTTCTGGTCTTCAGCGCTGACCAAGATCGATGGCTTCGGCCTGTCGCTCAACGGCTATGCGCAGATCTTCCCGCGCGCAATGGAGGCGGTGAATTACGACGCCAGCCAGCTTGGCCCGATGGCGCATATTGTGGTCGCTGCGGGCACGGCAGCGGAACTCATCCTGCCGCTGCTGCTGATCCTTGGTCTGGCGACACGCCTCGCCGCCTTGGGGATGCTCGGCTTTGTCGTGGTAATGAGCCTCACCGATATCATCGGCCACGGCGTCGACACGGCAGCCATCGGCGCGCTCTTCGACCGCCACCCGGATGCGCCGATCCTCGATCAGCGCCTGCTTTGGGCGCTGTTGTTCGTGATGCTGACCCTGACCGGCGGTGGCTTTCTGTCACTTGACCGCTGGCTGCGCCGACGCTGGTTGCGCGGCTGAGGCTGCTTTGCTTGGCGAGGTGTACCCAACGAGCGCGCGAGGGCAGCGCGGCGGATCAGCCTTCGACAGCTGCCCAACGGGCCTCGAGCTTCTCCAGCGCGGCGACCCGCTCCGAGGTCTTGGGGTGCGACAGCAGCCACGCAGGCATGCCGCGCCCGCCACCGCCGCTCAGCCGCTCGAGCTTGCTGAACAGAGACTTCTGCGGGCCGATCCCGATCCCCGCCTTGTGCAGCAGCGCGGCGGCATAGGCATCGGCCTCATATTCGTCACCGCGCGATAGCCGTGCCGCCAAGAGCGAGGTGAGGGCGTTGGCGATCAGCGGCCCGAGGCCGGGAATGAAGCGGGCAAAGACCATCACCAGCGCCGTGCGGATCGCGTTCTGGCCCGAAAAGTCGATCATACGGCGCCGCGAATGGCCCAGAGCCACATGGCCCATTTCATGGGCGATCACCGAAGCCAGTTCCTCTGCGCTGACCTCGCCAGCTTTGTAGCGGTCGTAGAAGCCGCGGGTGATGAAGATCCGCCCGTCCGGCGCGGCCAGCCCGTTGACCGGGGCAATCTCGTAGATGTTCACCCGGATGCGCGGCAGGTCGAGCGCCGCCGCCATGCGATCGGTCAGCGCCTTGAGCTTGGGATCGGCCAGTTCGGTGGAGCGTCCGTCAAGCTCGCGGGCGGTGCGCCACGCCGAGAAATGGTAAGCGACGACGGCATAGGCGATGGCCAGAAGGATCGGCATGAGTTTGAACATGCCTTCAATATGGGGATGCGGGCAGGGCGCGCCAAGCCCTCATCACCGTCACACGCGGCGAGCCCGGGGTGCGTATTTGCAGAACAATGAAGCTTGGGCGCGGCGTTCAACGAGACGCAAATCCACAAAAGAAAACGTCCCGGCCGGGCAATGCGGTCGGGACGTCGAGTCGTTCTGAAGATCGCGCGCGGATCAGGCGTCGGTGTCGCCGTCCGATCCGCCTTCGGCCTCGCCAACCACTTCGTCCGCGTCGCCCTGATCGGCGATCCACGCCACCGAAACCACAACCTCGCCGGCGCGGGTGTTGAACACCTTCACGCCGCCGGCATTGCGCGAGCGGAACGAGATACCGTCCACCGGCACCCGGATCGACTGCCCGGTGGACGTGGCGAGCATGATCTGATCGTCCATCTCGACCGGGAAGGAGGCCACAATCTCGCCGCCGCGCATGGTTTTCTCCCACGCGGTGACGCCAAGCCCGCCGCGTCCGCGCACCGGGTAGTCGTGGCTCGAGCTCAGCTTGCCGAGGCCCTTGGCAGTGATCGTCAGCAGCAGGTTCTCGGCCGCCGACATCTCGGCGTAGCGCTCTGGCGACAGCAGGCTGTCGGCGTTGCCCTCTTCGTCTTCCGACGCGTCGGCCTCATCGGCGATACCGGCCATGGCGCGGCGCATCTTGAGGTAGGACGCACGCTCATCCGAAGTGGCCTCGAAGTGCCGGATCACCGACATCGAGACGACCTCGTCGCCATTGTTGAGCTTCACGCCGCGCACCCCGGTGGAGTTGCGAGAGTTGAACACCCGCACGTCCGGCACCGGGAAACGGATGGCGCGGCCAGAATCGGTGACCAGCATCACATCGTCGTCTTCCGAGCAGATGCGCGCGTTGATCAGGCGCATGTCCTCGCCATCCTCGAACTTCATGGCGATCTTGCCGTTCGATTTGACGTTGGTGAAGTCCGACAGGCGGTTGCGGCGCACCGAGCCCTTGTTGGTGGCAAAGACGATCTGCAGATCGTCCCAGTCTTCCTCGGGGCGGTCCACAGGCATGATCGCCGCCACCGACACGCCCTGCGGGATCGGCAGGATGTTGACGATGGCCTTGCCCTTGGACGTGCGGCCGCCCTGCGGCAGGCGCCAGCACTTGAGCTTGTAGGCCATGCCCTCGGTGGTGAAGAACAGAAGCTGCGTGTGGGTATTGGCCACGAACAGCTGCGTGACCACGTCGTCTTCTTTCAGGCCGCCGCCCGACAGCCCCTTGCCGCCGCGCTTCTGGGCGCGGAAATCGGCCAGCGGGGTGCGCTTGATATAGCCCGATTGGGTGACCGTCACGACCATGTCTTCGCGCTCGATCAGGTCCTCGTCGTCCATGTCGCCGGCCCAATCGGCGATCTCGGTGCGGCGGGGTACGGCGAACTGGTCTCTCACCGAGATCATCTCATTCGAGATGATCTCGAGGATGCGCTCGCGGCTGCCCAGAATCTCGAGGTATTCCTTGATCTTGCCGGCCAGTTCTTCGAGCTCGTCGGTGACCTCTTTCACGCCCAGCTGAGTGAGGCGCTGCAGGCGCAATTCAAGGATCGCGCGGGCCTGAGTTTCGCTGAGGTTATAGGTGCCGTCGTCGTTCATCTTGTGCGTCGGATCGTCGATCAGACGGATGAACGGCGCGATCTCGTCAGCAGGCCAGCGCCGGGTCATCAGTTTCTCGCGGGCCTCGGCAGCATCTGCGGAGGCGCGGATCGTCGCAACCACCTCGTCGACGTTGGCCACCGCGACAGCCAGACCGCAGAGCACGTGGCTGCGCTCGCGCGCCTTGCGCAGCAGGTAGGCGGTGCGCCGGGCGATGACGTCCTCGCGGAAGTCGAGGAAGGCGGTGAGGAAGGCGCGCAGGGTCAGCTGCTCGGGCTTGCCGCCGTTCAGCGCCAGCATGTTGCAGCCGAAGCTGACCTGCATCGGGGTGAAGCGGTAGAGCTGGTTAAGCACCACCTCGGCGGTGGCGTCGCGCTTGAGCTCCACCACCACGCGCACGCCCGAGCGGTCGCTCTCGTCCTGAACGTGGCTGATGCCTTCGATCTTTTTCTCACGCACGCATTCGGCGATGCGCTCGATCATCGTCGCCTTGTTCACCTGATAGGGAATCTCGTCGATGACGATGGCGTAGCGGTCGCGGCGCAGTTCTTCGATGCGTGTCTTGGCGCGGATGATCACCGAGCCGCGGCCCTCGAGGTAGGCCTTGCGCGCGCCCGAGCGGCCGAGGATCACGCCGCCGGTGGGGAAGTCGGGGGCGGGAATGTAGTCGATCAGCTGCTCGGAGCTGAGATCGGGGTTCTCGATCAGCGCCAGCGTCGCATCGATCACCTCGCCGAGGTTGTGCGGCGGGATGCGCGTCGCCATGCCGACCGCGATGCCCTCGGCGCCGTTGACCAGCACGTTGGGATAGCGCGCGGGCAGCACGATGGGCTCGTTGCGCTCGTTGGCGTAGTTGGGAACGAAATCGACCGTGTCCTTTTCGATGTCTTCGAGCAGGGCCTCGGCGGTCTTGTCCAGACGCGCCTCGGTGTAACGGTAGGCGGCGGGCGGATCGCCGTCCATCGAGCCGAAGTTGCCCTGACCGTCGATCAGCGGCAGCGACATCGAAAAGTCCTGCGCCATGCGCACCAGCGCGTCATAGACCGCCGAGTCGCCGTGCGGGTGGTAGCGGCCCATCACGTCGCCGACCGCGGTGGCGCATTTGCGGTAGGGTTTCGACTTGGTCTGCCCGTTCTCCCACAGCGTGTAGAGGATGCGTCGATGCACAGGTTTTAGGCCGTCGCGCAGATCGGGGATCGCGCGGCTGACGATAACGCTCATGGCGTAGTCGAGATAGCTCGACTTCATCTCGTCGATGATCGAGATCGCCGGCCCGCCGTAGGAAGGACGCTCGGGCCGCGGGGATTCGTCTTCGTTTTCAGGGGTTTCCGGCGTGTCGTTCACGTTGCTCGCCCGTCCGTGATTTCTCTATATGTTGTTACAGAGAGTTATATCAGATGCTAGGTGTTGGGCGCAATGGCGCCGGCTTCCGATTTCTGGCAGCCACCTTGGCTGATGGCTAACACACTGTTTTCGTTGAAAACTAAGAGAGCTCGCGGCACGCTTGTTACATGGTTGTCATGCGAGGTAAAGCGAATGGAGCAAAGCGCCACGGAACTGATGCTGAAGGGGTATGGGCTGACCACCGCCGAGATGTTCTACCGGATGCCCGATTATAACAACGTGCTGAACACATTTGTCTGGCAGGAGTACGATCTGGCGCCGGATCATCCGCGGCTATTCAAGTTCATCGAGTTCTGGCAGGAAGAGATCGAGGGCCCGCTGCATTCGGTGCGGTTCACCCATCGCAAGATGCTGTCCGGCGGCGAGTGGCGGCAGGTGGTGGGCGAGTTTCATTACCACTGACGCGGCACAGGCGGCACGGTCGAAGCGTGCGTATTTTTAAAGAGAAGAAGGGCCCGGCATCGCGCACGGGCCCTTCTTCTCTTCTCAAATACGCCGGGGGTGAAGCCGCGCAGCGAAGAGGGGGCAGCGCCCCCTCAGAGGTTCGGCCCCAGAGCCCCCAGAGCCCCCAGAGCCGGTCAGGGGATGATGCGGGTGTATTTCACGCCTTCCAGCGTCGCGCCAAGGTGCAGGCCCGACTTGCCGAAGATCACCGCGATGATCGGCGCCAGCGAGGTGGTGGTCTCCGCCGCCAGCGTCTCGCCGCCCTCGGGGATGGCGTATTCGATGTTGGCGCCCGCGGCCCAGCCCGGCGAGCGCCGGAAGTTGGAGAGCGATTCCTCGGTCATGAAGAACAGCACATGGGCGTATTGCTGGGCGCCGATTTGCAGCCCGCCGGTTCCCTTGACCACCGAGTAGTAATCCACCGTCGCGCCGTTGACCCGCAGCGCGCCGCGGCCATATGCGCCGCCAAGGCCGAGCCCGGCTTCGGTGACCAGCGGCATCACCAGCATGCCGGACGATTTCGCCTGCAGGTTCCGGGTGCCCGGGTATTGCGCGAACATCTGGCTGAGGGTCGCGTCGACCCGCGCGTCGATGGTGGCCGCGCCGCTGCTGCCCACGCCATTGCCGCAGGCGGCCAGAAGGCCGGTGGCGCCGAGCCCCATAAGGAGTCCCCGTCGAGTGTTGTTCATGCTGCTCGTTCCTCGTTGATCTGACGGCCGGTGATCCGGCCAAAGCCTCACTCTCCGGCTGTCCCGCCGGTTGTCTGGCGCAAGTATAAGCGCGCGGCGCGGGCCTGTCACTAGATCAAGCGCAGCCGCGGCGGCAGGCCGCTACCCGTTGAGCAACCGCGCCGCGGCAGGGGCGAAATAGGTCAGCACGCCGTCGCAGCCGGCGCGTTTGAAGGCGATCAGGCTTTCGAGCATCACCTTGTCGCGGTCGAGCCAGCCGCTGTCGAAGGCCCCGGCCAGCATCGCGTATTCCCCCGACACCTGATAGGCGAAGGTCGGCGCGCCGAACATGTCCTTGGCGCGGCGGCAGATGTCGAGATAGGGCATGCCCGGCTTGACCATGATCATATCGGCGCCTTCGAGCAGGTCGCGCTCGATCAGTCGCATCGCCTCATCGGAATTGCCCGGCTGCATCTGGTAGGTCTGCTTGTCGCCGCCCAAAGCGCCCTTGAGCGCCCCGGAGGCGCCCACCGCATCGCGGAACGGTCCGTAGAAGCCGGAGGCGTATTTCGCCGCATAGGTCAGCAGCAGCACGTTGTGGAAGCCCGCGCTTTCCAGTTCGGAGCGGATCGCGCCGATGCGCCCGTCCATCATGTCCGACGGGCCGATGATGTCGGCGCCGGCGCGGGCCTGGCTCATCGCTTGTTTCACCAGCGCCTCGACAGTGCGGTCGTTGACGATCTCGCCATTCTCGAAAAAGCCGTCGTGGCCGGTGATGTTGTAGGGATCGAGCGCCACATCGGTCATCACCGCGATATCCGGCACCGCGTCCTTGATTGCCCGGGTGGCGCGGTTCGACAGGTTCTCGGGGTTCCAAGCCTCGGCGCAATCCTCGGTCTTCTTTGAGGCGTCGGTGTAGGGAAACAGGCAGATCGCCGGGATGCCGAGGGCCTTTGCCTCGCGTGCCGCCTCGACCACCTTGTCGATCGACAGGCGGCTGACCCCGGGCATCGAGGCGATCGGCTCTTCGATGCCTTCGCCCTCGCGCACGAACACCGGCCAGATGAAATCGCCGGGTGTCAGCTGCGTCTGCTGGGTCAATGCGCGGATCGCGGGGGATTTGCGCAGCCGGCGCAGACGTGTGGCAGGAAAGGCGGCAATCACGGGTTTCATCGGGCGTGTCCTTCGTATCCCTTGTCAAGGTTTCCCTTGGGTGGCATGGAAAGACGCCTGTCACAAGGGCTGCCGCAGGGGCGTCGCCCGCACCTCGACCGCGGCCTAGGACCGCGGCGCGCGCAAGCGGTGCCGACAGTGTGGGGCAGGGTGCCGGCGGGGCCGGCAAGAGGTGAATGGGCCAGCCCCGGCCCGACTGAAAGAGTGGATACGCCGTGGATTTGACCGGTCTCGTCTCCGAAACCATCGACTTGCGGTCGTTCTCCAACCTGTGGTTCTGGATTGCGCTTGCGGTGACATGGTCGACCACCAGCCACTGGGTGCTCGGCGTGCCCTTCGACATGGTGGGGCGCGCGCGCCGGCACGGCGGGCAGGCGGCGCAGGACCTCGAGGACATGGTGCGGATCAACGTGAACCGCCGGCTGTTCATCATCGAGGAAGCCGGACTTTGGGTGGTCGGGCTTGGCGCGGCGCTGCTGGCAACGCTGGCGAGCCTTGGTTTCTGGTACGATATCGAATTTGCGCAGGCGCTGTTCCTGCTGGGCTTCCCGCTGTCGATCGTCGGGCTGATGGGCATCGCCACGGCCGAGCGCATCCGCAACCGACGGCTCAGCGGCGAGGCGCTGTGGCGCAAGCTGACGGTGCACCGCTTCTGGGTACAGGTGATCGGCATGATCTCGATCTTCGTCACCGCCATGTGGGGCATGTATCAGAACCTCGGACACGGCGTTCTCGGTTGACGCGGGGCGGTGGGCGCGCCATTTGAGCGGCATGTCCCAGTCACTTACCCAGATGGCCGGTATCACCATGGGCGGCGCGCCCGAGGGGTTCGACGCCAAGCTCGTGCTCGCCGAGGTCGAAAAGACCGGCGGACCCGTGCTGCATATCGCCCGCGACGACAAGCGCCTTGCGGCCATGCGCGAGGCTTTGGCCTTCTTTGCGCCCGACATGCCGGTGGTCAGCTTTCCCGGCTGGGATTGCCTGCCTTATGATCGGGTGTCGCCCAACCCCGATATTTCCGCCACCCGCATGTCCACCCTCGCAGGGCTGGTGCATGGGATGCCGCAGCGCTACGTGCTGCTGACCACGCTGTCGGCGGCGATGCAGCGCATCCCCGCGCGCGATGTGCTGCGCGAGGCGGCGTACGCGGCGCGCGTCGGTGAACGGGTCGACGAGGCGGCGCTGCGCAATTTCCTCGTGCGCATGGGCTTTTCCAACGCCCCCACGGTGCATGAGCCGGGCGACTATGCGATCCGCGGCGGCATCATCGACATCTTTCCGCCGGGCGAGGGCGGGCCGGTGCGGCTCGATCTGTTCGGCGACGTGCTCGACGGCGCGCGGCGCTTCGATCCGGTCAGCCAGCGCACCACCGACAAGCTCGATGTGGTGGAACTGGCGCCGGTCTCGGAGGTGATCCTCGACGAGGCGGCGATCACCCGGTTCCGGCAGAATTACCGTATCGAGTTTGGCGCGGCGGGCTCGGACGACCCGCTTTACGAAGCGGTCAGCGCCGGGCGCAAGACGCAGGGCATGGAGCATTGGCTGCCGTTTTTCCACGAGCGGCTGGAGACGCTGTTCGACTATCTGCCCGGCGCGCCGGTGCTGCTGGATGATCAGATCACCCCGGCGCGGCTGGCGCGCTGGGAGAGCATCACCGATCAATACGAGACGCGCCGCCACGCGATGACGCAGAAGGGCCGCATCGACTCGGTCTACAAGCCGGTGCCGCCGGGGCTGCTTTATCTCGACGAGCCGGGTTGGGACGCGGCCATCGGCGCGCGCCGCGTGGTGCAGTTCAACCCGCTGCCACACGCCAGCGGGCCAAGCGTGGTGGACGCCGGCGGGCGCATCGGGCGCAGCTTCGCGCCCGAACGCCAGCAGGAAAACATCAGCCTCTTCTCCGCGCTGGCCGATCACGTGAAGAAACAACTCGCCGAGGGGCCGGTGCTGATCGCCTCATGGTCGGAGGGCGCGCGCGAGCGTCTCACCGGCCTGATCGAGGATGAAGGTCTGGCCGAAGCGATCCCGGTGATGGATGGCACCCGTATCGGCAAGCGCGGGCTGCATCTGGCGGTCTGGGGACTGGAGCAGGGCTTTGTCGCGCCATGGGGCGACCCCAAGGCCGGGCAGAAGATCACCGTGATCTCTGAACAGGACGTGCTGGGCGACCGGCTGATCCGCGCCCCGAAAAAGCGCCGCAAGGCCGAGAACTTTCTCACCGAGGCGCAATCGCTTAGCCCCGGCGATCTGGTGGTGCACGTGGATTTCGGCATCGGGCGCTATCAGGGGCTCGAGGTGATCACCGCCGCCGGCGCGGCGCATGAATGCCTGCTGCTGGAATACGCGGAAGGCGCGCGGCTTTACCTGCCGGTGGAAAACATCGAACTGCTGTCGCGCTACGGCCATGACGAGGGGCTGCTCGACAAGCTCGGCGGTGGCGCGTGGCAAGCCAAAAAGGCCCGTCTCAAGGAACGCATCCGCGAGATGGCCGACAAGCTCATCCGCGTCGCGGCGGAGCGCGCGCTGCGCAAGGCGCCGATCATCGACCCGCCGCCCGGCGCGTGGGAAAGCTTCTGCGCGCGCTTCCCCTACACCGAGACCGACGACCAACTGGGCGCCATCGAGGACGTGCTGGGCGATATGACCAGCGGCACCCCGATGGACCGGCTGATCTGCGGCGATGTGGGCTTTGGCAAGACCGAGGTGGCGATGCGCGCCGCCTTCGTCGCCGCCATGTCCGGCGTGCAGGTGGCGGTGATCGCCCCCACCACGCTGCTCGCCCGCCAGCACTACAAGAGCTTTGCCGAACGCTTCCGGGGCTTCCCGCTCAACGTCGCGCCGCTGTCGCGCTTCGTCACCTCGGGCGAGGCCGCAAAGACCCGCGACGGCATCGCCAAGGGCACGGTGGACATCGCCGTCGGCACCCATGCGCTGCTGTCGAAGAACATCCGCTTCAACAACCTCGGTCTGCTGATCATCGACGAAGAGCAGCATTTCGGCGTCGGTCACAAGGAACGGCTGAAGCAGTTGCGCTCGGACATCCACGTGCTGACGCTGACGGCGACGCCGATCCCGCGCACGCTGCAACTTTCCCTGTCCGGCGTGCGCGATCTGTCGATCATCGGCACGCCGCCGGTGGACCGGCTGTCGATCCGCACCTATGTGTCCGAGTTCGACCCGGTGACCATCCGCGAGGCTTTGCTACGCGAGCACTACCGCGGCGGCCAGAGCTTCTTCGTGGTGCCGCGCATTTCGGATCTTCCCGAAATAGAGGAATTCCTGCGCGAACAGGTGCCCGAGGTCTCCTTCGTGGTGGCGCATGGACAGATGGCGGCGGGCGAGCTCGACGACCGGATGAACGCCTTCTACGACGGCAAATTCGACGTGCTTCTGGCCACCACGATCGTCGAGAGCGGCCTCGACATTCCCACCGCCAACACGATGGTGGTGCACCGCGCCGACATGTTCGGGCTGTCGCAGCTTTACCAGATCCGCGGCCGGGTGGGGCGCTCGAAGACCCGCGCCTATGCCTATCTCACCACCAAGCCGCGCACCAAGCTCACCGACAGCGCTGAAAAGCGCCTGCGGGTTCTGGGCTCGCTCGACACGCTTGGGGCGGGGTTCACGCTGGCCAGCCAAGACCTCGATATCCGCGGCGCCGGCAATCTTCTGGGCGATGAGCAATCGGGCCAGATGCGCGATGTGGGCTATGAACTTTACCAGTCGATGCTCGAAGAGGCGATCGCCAAGATCAAGTCGGGTGAGCTTGAGGGGCTGACCGACGAAGACGGGCAGTGGGCGCCGCAGATCAACCTTGGTGTGCCGGTGCTGATCCCCGAAGACTACGTGCCCGATCTGGATGTGCGTCTTGGACTCTACCGGCGGCTGTCGGAACTGACCACCAAGGTCGAGCTTGAGGGCTTCGCCGCCGAGCTGATCGACCGGTTCGGCAAGCTGCCGAAGGAGGTCAACACGCTGATGCTGGTGGTGCGGATCAAGGCGATGTGCAAGCGCGCCGGCATCTCCAAGCTCGACGGCGGGCCGAAGGGCGCGACGATCCAGTTCCACAACGACAAGTTCGCCAAGCCCGAGGGGCTGGTGCAGTTCATTCAGGATCAGAATGGGCTGGCGAAGATCAAGGACAACAAGATCGTCGTGCGCCGCGACTGGGCCAATGACGTCGACAAGATCAAGGGCGCGTTCGCCATCGCCCGCGACCTTGCCGAGAAGGCGGGGACCGTGAAGCCGCGCAAGGCGAAGAAGGCCTGAGGAAGACCAAGGCCCGAGGAAGAGGGGGCTCTGCCCCCGAGGCGCTGCGCGCCTCTCCCCCGGGATATTTGGGTCTAGACGAAGCGAGGGGCGCTGCCGCTTCGTCTAGATGAAAATATCCCCGCCGGAGGCAGGCCGCAGCGTGCCGCCGGCGGGGATATCTGGCAGACGCGCCGCGTCTCAGCCCATTCGTTCGGAGCTGTAGCTGCCCGGCGAGGCCGGGAAGACCACGGTCTTGTCGCCGTTGATGAACACTCGGCGGTGGGCATGGGCGTGGATCGCGCGGGCCAGCACCTGCGCCTCGACGTCGCGGCCCAGCGAGACGTAGTCCTCGGGCGATTGCGCGTGGGTGACACGCACGATGTCCTGCTCGATGATCGGGCCTTCGTCGAGATCGGCGGTGACGTAATGCGAGGTCGCGCCGATCAGCTTCACGCCGCGCTGGTAGGCCTGCTTGTAGGGGTTGGCGCCCTTGAAGCTGGGCAGGAACGAGTGGTGGATGTTGATGATCCGCCCCGACATCTTGCGGCACATCTCGTCGCTGAGGATCTGCATGTAGCGCGCCAGCACGATCAGCTCGGCGCCTGCATCCTCGACCACCTGCATGATCGCCGCTTCGGCCTGCGGCTTGTTCTCCTTGGTGACCTTGATGCAGTGGAAGGGAATGTCGGCGTTCACCACCACCTTCTGGTAGTCCATGTGGTTGGAGATCACCGCGACGATCTCGACCGGCAGCGCGCCGATGCGGCAGCGGTAGAGCAGGTCGTTGAGGCAATGGCCAAAACGGCTGACCATCACCACCACCTTCATCTTCGTCATCTCGTCATGGAAGGCGAAATTCATGTCGAAGTTTTCGGCCACGGCGGGGAAGGCCGCTTCGAGCGCGGCGATGTCCGCGCCGGTCTCGCTGCGGAAGCTGACGCGCATGAAGAAGTTGCCGGTGGCCAGATCGTCGAACTGGGCGCTGTCGGTAATATTGCAGCCCTGCTCGGCCAGAAAGCCGGAGATGGCGGCGACGATGCCGCGGGTCGAGGGGCATTGCACGGTGAGGGCGTAGGAGGAGCTCATGGTCGATCCGTTTCTTTCCCGAAGATCTGTCTGGAGATGTCGCTGCCGCCTGCGTCGGGGGAGGTCAAGCGGAATACCGCGCCATCAAAGCGCAAGTTACTGCGCTGGCGCGGTGCCGGGGCGACATGTTTCTTGGCAGATGCGACAGGGCTGCAATCGGAAACAGCCGGTGCCGGCGGGCGGGGTGTCTTGCGGCAGCGCGGGCGCGCCGCGGCGATCGGACAGCGGCGCTCAATGAGCAGGCGGCAGGGGCCTGAGAACATGCGTGTGCGAAGTGGGTTTACCGACTAACCGCTTGTGAAATATGCAGGGAGGGCTTAACCCAAGGGGAAGTGCCCGGAATTCCGCGCCGTCCCCGGCTTTCCGGTCCTCCCAACCCGGACCCGTCGAGACCCGTTTTCATGACCGAACCCTCCTTCAGCGCCCGCCTTTCAGAACTTCTGCATTTCATCTACCCCGATCTCAACGCCGACATCCTGTCCAGTCAGGTCATCGATGCCTTCTGGCCCGAGACGAAAGGCCGCCGCCGCCAGCCGCGCAAGCCGGGTAATAACCTGTGGTCGCAGAAGGACGCGGTGCTGATCACCTATGGCGACAGCCTGATCGACGGCAGCCACAAGCCGCTTGACCTGATGAACCACTTCCTGCGCACGCGCATGAAGGGCGTGGTCAACGGCGTGCACGTGCTGCCGTTCTTCCCGTTCACCTCGGACGACGGCTTTGCGGTGACCGACTATCGCAAGGTGAACCCGCAACTGGGCGACTGGGTGGACATCACCCGCATCGGCGATGAGTTTCACCTGATGTCGGATCTGGTGCTCAACCATGTCTCGTCGCAGGGGGTGTGGTTCAACGCCTACCGGCAGGGGCAGAAACCCTACGACAAGTTCTTCTTCGAGGCCGACCCGTCGGATGACGTGTCGATGGTGGTGCGCCCGCGCACCACGCCGCTGCTGCAGGAGGTCGAGACGGCGATGGGCACGCGCCATGTCTGGTGCACCTTCAGCCACGACCAGATCGATCTGGATTTCCGCAACCCCGAGGTGCTGCTGGAGATCCTGCGCATCATCCGCCTGCATATCGACAATGGCGTGCGGATCATCCGGCTCGACGCGGTGGCCTTTCTTTGGAAAGAGATCGGCACCAACTGCATCCACTTGCCGCAGACCCACGCTGTCATCCGCCTGCTGCGGCTGCTGATGGATTACGCCACCGAGAGCGTCATCCTGCTGACCGAGACCAATGTGCCCAAGGCCGAGAACCTCTCGTACTTCGGACATCGCAACGAAGCGCATATGGTCTACAACTTCCCGCTGCCACCGCTGGTGCTGCACGCGATGATGGCGGGAACGGCGAAATATCTCAACGACTGGCAGCGGGCGATGCCGCCGGCGCCGCTGGGCTGCGCCTATCTCAACTTCACCGCCAGCCATGACGGCATCGGCATGCGCCCCGCCGAGGGGCTGCTGCCGCCCGAAGAGGTCGGCAAGGTCATCGACACCGCCAAGGACCTGGGCGGGCTGGCCTCGATGCGGTCGCTGCCGGGCGGGGGCGAAAGCGTCTACGAGCTAAACTGCGCCTTCTTTGCCGCCATGGCCCGGACTTACAAAGGCGCGGATGCCCATCATCTTGCGCGGTTCCTCTGCTCGCAGACCATCGTCATGTCGCTGGAAGGCATTCCGGCCTTCTACATTCACTCGATGCTGGGCACGCCGAACGATCTCGACGCGGTGCAGCGGCGCGGCATGAACCGGGCGATCAACCGCCACCGCTGGGACTACGGCCAGCTCAACGCGCTGCTGGACGATCCCGATACGGTCCACGCGCAGGTGCTGGAGATGCTGTCCGACCGGCTCAAGCTGCGCGCCGAGCAGGCGGGGTTCCATCCCAATGCCACGCAGTTCACGCTCAACCTCGATGAGCGCGTGTTCGGCCTGTGGCGGCAGTCTCTGGACCGGGCGCAGTCGATCTTTGCGCTGCACAATTGCAGCGACGAAGAGGTGGTGATCCCGCACGAGGGGCTCAACCTCATCGCCGACGAACATTGGGTCGACCTGCTGTCCGGCGAGACCATCGAGGCCGGGCCGGTGACGCTGGCACCCTATCAGTGCCGCTGGATCTCGAACCAGGGCTAGCGGCGCGCAGGGAAGGGGGCGCGCAGGGAAGGGGGCGCTGCCCCCGTCCGCCGCTGGCGGACTCCCCCGGGATATTTGTGTCTAGACGAAGCCGCGGGTGAACTTTGGGGCACCGCCGCGCGTTTGTGACGGCAAACATTTGGAGGCGGCATGTTCGACTGGATCTCGGGGTTTATCGACGCGGTGGGGGCGTTCGGCATCGGCGTGCTGATGTTTCTCGAGAATGTCTTTCCGCCCATTCCCTCCGAGCTGATCATGCCGCTGGGCGGCTTCAACGCCGCCGCCGGGACCGAGCATCTTCTGTGGGTGATCGTGGCGGGCTCGATCGGGTCGCTGGCCGGGGCGCTGTTCTGGTACTGGATCGGGCGCAAGCTGGGCACGCGGCGGCTGAAGCGGCTTGCGGCGCGGCATGGGCGCTGGCTGACCATCCTGCCCGAAGACCTCGATCGCTCGAACGAGTGGTTTGCGCGCCACGGCGGCAGCGCGGTGCTGATCGGGCGCCTGATCCCGACGGTGCGTACCTTCATCTCTGTGCCCGCCGGGGTCGCGCGGATGCCGCTGGGCAGCTTCATGGCCTTCTCGGCGGTGGGCACGGTCAGCTGGACCGCCTTTCTTGCCTGCGCTGGGTTCCTGCTTGGCTCGCAATACCGGCTGGTGGTCGGTTGGCTGGACCCGGTGTCGACGGCGGTGGTGGCGGGGATCGTTGGTCTCTACGTTTGGCGCGTGGCCACCTACGGGCTGCGGAAAAAGCGCAAAACGGCGCAGAGCCAGGCATGAAAAAAGGGGCGCGGGAGCGCCCCTTTTTTTGGGTGCGGTGCAGATGGCTCAGAGACCCAGCGAGCCCAGCACGATCACGGTGATCGTGGCGAAGACCGGGATCGCCACCGCGACCATGAAGATATCGCCATAGCTTTTCTTGTGGGTCATGCCGGTGATGGCCAGCAAGGTAATCACCGCGCCGTTGTGCGGCAGTGCGTCGAAGCCGCCCGAGGACAGCGCCGTCACCCGGTGCATCAGGCCCATGCTTACGCCCTGATCCATGCCCATCGCCGCGAACTGCTCGCCAAGCGCGTTGAGCGCGATCGACATGCCGCCCGAGGCCGAACCGGTGATGCCTGCCAGCACGTTGACGGCGACCGCCAGCGAGGCGACGGGATTGTCGGGGAACAGCCCCAGCACCGCATCGCGGATCAGCGCGAAGGCGGGCAGCGAGGCGATGACCGCGCCGTAGCCCACCTCGGAGGCGGTGTTGAAGATCGGCAGCAGCGAGCCCATGGTGCCGTTGTTCACCGTCTCTTTCACATCCGCGAAGCGCCGCCAGTTCAGGGCCAGCGCGAGGATGATCGACACGACCAGCGAGACGATGATCGCCCAGATGCCCGCGACACGCGACAGCGAGGTCTCGCCATATTGCGGATCGGCGAGGTAGTCGGCGCTCATACTGGGGAACACGAGGTAGGTGAGCAGCGCGTTGATCGCAATCACCGCGATCACCGGGGCGATGGCGGCGGCGAAGCCGGGGCGGCTGGCGTCCTCGGGCAGGGTGGAATCCGCCGCCGTCCGCTCATGCGTGCCGTAGCCCTCGCCGCGGCCCTGCGCCGCCTTGGCGCGGCGGCTCAGCCACAGCGTCCCGCCCGCCAGCATGATGATCCCCGCCAGCGTGCCGAGCAGCGGCGCCGCAAAGACGTTGGTGCCGAAGAACGGGATCGGGATGGCGTTCTGGATTGCCGGGGTGCCGGGGAAGGCGGTCATGGTGAACGTGAACGAGCCAAGTGCGATGGCGGCAGGCAGCAGGCGCTTGGGCACGTCGGCGCGGCGGAACAGCGCGTTGGCGATCGGGTAGATCGCAAAGGCGACGACAAAAAGCGACACGCCGCCGAAGGTCAGCACACCGCAGGCCAGAACGACCGCGAGAATGGCGCGCTCGCCGCCGACCCATGCGACGATCTTTTCGGCGATGGTCCGTGCGGCGCCGCCATCGGCCATGACCTTGCCGAAGATCGCGCCAAGCAGGAACAGCGGGAAGTAGGTGATCACATAGCCGCCCAGCGACTCCATAAAGACCTGCGTGTAGGTGGCCAGAACCGGCAGCCCGCCCGACATCAGCACGGCCAGCATGGCCAGAAGCGGTGCAAGGATCAGCACGTTGATGCCGCGGTAGGCCAGATACATCAGCAGGCCGAGCGACAGAATAATCCCGATAAGACCCATTCTTCTCCTCCTCTCGATTTGAAGCACCCCGCGGGGAGGCACCGGCATGGGAGGTCCGGCGCGGGCAGGGTTTTAAAAAATCCTCTACTCGGACGAGACTTAGGGCAGGTCAATGCGACGCCCCGGTGACCGACGCGACGTCGCAAGGGATCTGTGATCACTGTGACGTGAGGTCGGCGGCCGTCAGCCGAATTCGGCCTCGTCGGCGGCCACCGCGGCGCGAAAATCCGCCAGAAGCGTCGGATCCGCCGAATGCACCCGGTTCCACGTCGGGATGAAGGGCGTCTCCTGCGGGTTCTCGATGAACAACTGTCCGGCGCGCACGATGTTTTCGCCGAACATCTCGATGCTGCGCTCTTCGGCGTGGCGGTCGATCGACAGGCCGTTCATCTTGGCGTCGGCGGAATAGGCCTCCAGCAGATCGAGCGCCGAGCGGTAGTAGGTGGCCTTCAGCGTGCGGAAGACGTGCGGTGTGAACACCGTGCCGTCGGCGGCAAGCTTGCGGAAGATCGCCTTGCAGATGTCGACCGACATGCGCGACAGGCCCTTGCCGGCGTCTTCCTGTGACAGATCCTGATGCTTGTGATCGTAGATGTCGGCGATCTCGACCTGACAGACCTGACGCGGGCCGAGGTTGCGCCATGCCTCTGACAATACACCGATCTCCAGCCCCCAGTCCGAGGGGATGCGCAGGTCCGGCAGCAGGCCGGTGCGCAGTGCCATTTCACCCGAGAGCGGATAGCGGAAGGCGCGCAGGTAGTCGATGTAGTCGCGGTCGCCGATGGTGCGCTTCAGCGCGATCAGCAGCGGCGAGACCAGCAGGCGGGTGACGCGGCCATTGAGCTTGCCGCCCCCCACACGCGGGTAATAGCCCTTCGACAGCTGATAGCTGAAGGTCGGGTTGGCCACCGGATAAACCAGCCGGTCAAGCAGTTCGCGCGTGTAGGTGACGATGTCGCAATCGTGGATCGCCATCACGGCGCTGTCGGCGCAGGAGATCAGATAGCCCATGCAGCCCCAGACGTTCTTGCCCTTGCCCGGCTCCTGCGGCGCAAGGCCAAGGGCCTCGAGCCGGCCCATGATCTGCAGCATCCGCGGGCTGTCGTTCCAGATCACCGTGGTCTGCTGCGGCAGCACCGAAAAGAACTCGCGGGCGTGGCGGTATTGCGCCTCGTCGGCGCGGTCGAGGCCGATGACGATGCGGTGCAGGTAGGTGACCTTGCTCAACTCGCTCAGGATATTGGGCAGCGCGTCGCCTTCCAGTTCGGAGTAGAGCGAGGGCAGGATCAGCGAGATCTTCCGGCTCTGCGCGTAGGTTTCAAGCTCGTAGATCATCTCCTCGATGGGGCGCGAGCGCAGGTTGTGGAACTGGGCGATATTGCCGTTCTGCTGGAAGTCGGCCATGGCGGTGATCTCCTAGAGCCCGAGGTCGTCGAGTAGTGAAAGAATGGCGGTGTTCCAGCCTTCGGGGCCAGGCAGGGCCGTGCGGCGGATGCGTCCTGTCCGCTCGCCCGGCAAGGGCGGGATGCCGTTGCCGTGGTCATTGCGGATGATGACGCCGTGATCGGCGGTCTCGATCATCTCGATGTCGTTGGGGGCATCGCCAAGCGCGATGGACGTGTCGCAGCCGAGGTCGCGCAGAATGCCCGCCATCTGCTGCGCCTTGGTGCCGCCGAACGACAGGGTCAGAAAGCGGCCGCCCTTGCGGGCGTGGATGCCCTGTTTTGCGAGTGCGGCAAGGAAGGCATCCTGCTCATCTTCGCTGCCCGCCCAGAGGCCGGGTTCCGTGAAGCGGCGCTTGCGGGCGAGGGCGGCACCATCAAGCGGCAGGCCGGTGACCCGCGCCACCTCGGCGGCGTCCATATCGCCGAAGCCCCGGAAGTGCTGCGCATGCTCCGGCAGGCCTGCCAGCGCGGCGCGCAGTTTTGCGTAGTCGGGCGCGTCTTCAGGCAGGGCGCCGGGCGCGATCCGGTCGGCGCCATTTTCGACGATGGCGGGCCAGTCGCCGAGGCCAAGCTCTGCATGCAGCGGCGCGATCTCGGCGGCGGTCTTGGAGGAGGCGAGGATCAGCGGAATTCCACGGGACTTCAGCGCATCCAGCGCGGGCTGCGCCGCCGCGTAGGAGTAGCTGCCATGATCGAGCAGCGTCCCGTCGAGATCGGTGAAAACCGCCAGCCGCAAACCCTGCTCCTTCTATTATCCCCGAGATGAGTTAAGCCGAAGGCATCGGGGAAGGGAACAGGCCCGCGTCTAGGAAATGACTAAGATGCGGGGCTTGGGTGGAAAAAGAGGCAGTGGCCACACGGAGTATGAGGAGGCGGAGCCGGGCGAGCGCCGGCCCGAGGGGGGGCGCACCGTCGAGTGAGGTCCGCGCTTTATCTCGGCCAAGTTCGTTTGAAAAATCGAACGCCGTGCCACGATGAAAAAGCGCCAGCCCGCCGGGACGGGCCAGCGCTCGCAAATGCCCTCAGGCCACGTTCTCGAGCTTGTTGTCCGGCGTCACGCCAAGGGCGTAGCAGACGTCGCGGGTCAGCTCGGGACGGTTGAGCGTGTAGAAGTGCAGCTTGTCGACGCCGCCTTCCAGCAGATCGTTGCAAAGCTCGGTGCACATCGCCGTGGCCAGCAGGTCTTGCCGCCCGTCGCGCTCGGCCTTTTCAAAGGCCTCGATCACCCATGCGGGGATCTTGGTGCCGGTGGCCTCGGCGAAGCGGCGCGCGCCTTTCCAGTTTTCGATCGGCAGGATGCCCGGCACGATCGGCTTGTCGATGCCGGCCTTCTCGCATTCGTCGCGGAAGCGGAAGAAGCTCTCGGCCTCAAAGAAGAACTGCGTCAGCGCTTCAGACGCGCCTGCGTCGAACTTGCGCTTGAGGTATTCCACGTCCGAAGTGGCGGTGGGGGCCTCGGGGTGCTTGTCGGGGTAGGCGCCGACACGGATGGTGAAGTCGCCCGCTTCGCGCAGCGCCTCGATCAACTCGACCGACGAGCGGAAACCCTCGGGGTGCGGGGCAAAACCGTTGGAGCCTTTGGGCGGGTCGCCGCGCAGCGCCACGATGTCTGTCACGCCGACCTCTTGGAACTGGCGCGCGATGGCCAGCGTCTCTTCGCGGGTGGCGTCGACGCAGGTCAGATGCGCCGCGATGCGCTGGCCGGAGTTCTTGTGCAGCGTGGCGACGACGTCACGGGTCAGCTCGCGGGTGGTGCCACCGGCGCCATAGGTGACCGACATGAACCGGGGGCCCAGAGGCGACAGCGCCTGCACAGTGTCCCACAGGCGGAAGGTCGCCTCGATGTTGCGGGGCGGAAAGAATTCGAAAGAGATGTCGGGGCGCGTCATGGGCCGGGACTCCAGTTTGGATTTCGGTCCTTGTGACAGAAGAGCGTCCGTGAGACAAACTCATACTTCTCAAGAACAACATGAGGCGAACGCGAGGATGCACATCGAGTTCCGTCACCTGCGCACGATCAAGGCCATCCATGAGGCCGGGGGGCTCGCGCGTGCCGCCGATCAGCTGAACATAACGCAATCTGCCCTCTCGCACCAGATCAAGGGTCTGGAGGATCAGGCCGGAGTGGAGCTCTTCGTGCGCCGCTCGAAGCCGATGAAGCTTTCGGCGGCGGGGCTGCGGCTGTTGCGCTTGGCCGATCAGGTGCTGCCGCAGGTCGATGCGGCGCTGGCCGAGTTTGACGGGTTGCGCAAGGGATCGGCCGGGCGGCTGCATATCGCGATCGAATGTCATGCTTGTTTCGAATGGCTTTTTCCCGTGCTCGAGGCGTTCCGCAAAAGCTGGGGCGACGTCGATGTGGACATTCGCCCCGGACTTGCCTTCGACGCGCTGCCCGCCCTGATGAAAGAAGAGGTCGACGTGGTGATCTCGTCCGACCCCGAAGACCTGCCCGGTGTCACCTTCACCCCATTGTTCGAATATCACCCGGTCTTTGTCGCCTCGTCGCAGCATCCGTTGGCCGATAAGCCGTGGATCGAGGCGCAGGACTTTCGCGGCGAGACGCTGATCACCTATCCGGTGGAGCGCTCGCGGCTGGATATCTTCTCGCAATTGCTGAGCCCGGCAAAGGTGGAACCGGCGGCGATTCGCCAAGTGGAACTCACTGCGGTGATTCTGCTATTGGTTGCATCGAATCGCGGGGTTTCGGTTTTGCCGGACTGGGTGGTGCGCGAGGTGAAATACAATTCCGACTACGTCACCCGCCCGCTGACCGAAGCCGGGATCACCCGCCGGCTCTATGCGGCGACGCGCACCGAGGACCTTGAAAAGCCGTTCATGCAAGACCTGATCCGGCTGGCCGGGCAGGAGGCGAAACGCCTGCAAACCCAGTAGCTCGGGGCAGGCCTGCGCAACAGCAAGACGCGCCGGACCCCGATTCAGGCCGACGCGCAGGCAAAGCCTTGTGCGACCCGACCCCAAGAAGGGGGAGGGTCATTTTCTCAAGATGCTGATTTTAAAGTGTTTTGAGGTCAGACGCCATCATGCGCCCGTCGCGACCTTCCTTGAGCTCGTAGCTCACTTTCTGATTGTCGGCGAGGCCGGTGAGCCCAGAACGCTCAACAGCAGAGATATGAACGAATACGTCCTTGCCGCCTTCCTCAGGTGCGATGAAGCCGTAGCCTTTGGTGGTATTGAACCATTTCACGGTGCCGCTCGGCATGTCTCCGTGCTCCTTCCAACTTTCCTGTTTCTGCCCGTAATGCGGGCGCCCCGTCACATTCGCCTCTCAGGAAGTGGTTGCCTGTCCCAGTAAAGTTCGTGGCAGTCCTAGTCTGATCATCGAAAGTCACATCCCAAGAGTTGCACGGTGCCTGTAAAAATCAAGCGAAACGCTTCGCACCCGCGGCATTAAGCAATAAATTGTCCCCGGAAGATGAAGGAGATGGCGTATGCTGATCTATGGTCTGAAGACCTGTGACACCTGCCGCAAGGCGCTTAAGGCGCTGCCGCAGGCCGATTTCAAGGACGTGCGCGCCGATGGCGTGCCGGGCGCGGTGCTGGAAGACGCGTTCGCGCGCTTTGGCGACAAGCTGCTGAACACCCGCTCGACCACGTGGCGCGGGCTGGACGAGGCAGAGCGGGCACGCCCGCCGCTGGAGCTTCTGGCCGAGCATCCGACGTTGATGAAACGCCCGCTGATCGTCGATGGCGAGAGCATGCATCTTGGCTGGTCCAAGGACGTGCAGGCGGCGCTGGCCGCCTGATCCGGATGACGCAGCACCAAAAAGCCCCGGGCGCTGGCCCGGGGCTTTCTCATGTCTGGTGCGCGCTGGCGGGATCAGCGCAGGTCGGGGGCCGTGGCCTCAAGCGACAGCGCCGCAACCAGCTCGTCGAGCGCCTGCACCTTGGTCTGCTTCTCGCCAAGGCGGCGTACGGTGACGGTGCGTTCCTCGACCTCACGGTGCCCCACGGCAAGGATCACCGGCACCTTGCCGACCGAGTGCTCGCGCACTTTGTAGTTGATCTTCTCGTTGCGTGTGTCGGCCTCCGCCCGCACGCCCGCATCGCGCAGCGCGGCGACGACCTCATGCACGTAGTCATCGGCTTCCGAGGTGATCGAAGCGACCACCACCTGACGCGGTGCCAGCCAGAACGGCAGCTTGCCTGCGTGTTCCTCGATCAGGATGCCGATGAACCGCTCGAACGAGCCCAGCACGGCGCGGTGCAGCATCACCGGGCGATGCTTCTCGCCGTCCTGACCGATGTAGGTCGCGTCCAGTCGCTCGGGCAGGTTGGGGTCCACCTGCAGCGTGCCGCACTGCCAGTCCCGGCCGATCGCGTCGGTCAGGGTGAACTCCAGCTTCGGGCCGTAGAAGGCGCCTTCGCCTTCCTGCAGCTCGAAATCGTACCCCGCGGCCTTGCAGGCATCGCCAAGCGCCGCCTCGGTGCGGTCCCAGCTCTCGTCGGAGCCGATACGCTTTTCAGGGCGGGTCGACAGCTTGATGGTCCAGTTCGCAAAGCCGAGATCGGAATAGATCGAGGCGAGGAACTCGATGAACTTCTTGGTCTCCGCCTCGATCTCATCGTCTGTGCAGAAGATATGCGCGTCGTCTTGGGTAAAGCCGCGCACCCGCATGATGCCGTGCAGCGCGCCCGAGGGCTCGTAACGGTTGCACGAGCCGAACTCGGCCATGCGCAGCGGCAGGTCGCGATAGGACTTCAGGCCCTGATTGAACACCTGCACGTGGCACGGGCAGTTCATCGGTTTCAGCGCGTTGATGGCCTTCTCGCGGGCATGCTCCTCGTCCACTTCGACGATGAACATATTCTCTTGGTAGTTGTCCCAGTGGCCCGACGCTTCCCACAGCTTGCGGTCCACAACCTGCGGCGTGTTCACCTCGACATAGCCGTCGCGCTCTTGGCGGCGACGCATGTAATCCTGCAGCGTGGTGTAGATTTTCCAGCCGTTGGGGTGCCAGAAGATCTGCCCCGGCGCTTCGGGCTGCAGGTGGAACAGGTCCATCTCGCGGCCCAGCTTGCGGTGATCGCGCTTCGCGGCTTCCTCAAGGAAGTTGAGGTACTTCTTCAGCTCGTCGCGGTTGCGGAAGGCCACGCCGGTGATCCGCTGCAGCATCGGGCGATCGGTGTCGCCGAACCAATAGGCGCCCGAGACGCCCATCAGCTTGAAGGCATCCGATGGCAACTGGCCGGTGTGCTGCAGGTGCGGCCCGCGGCAGAGGTCCTGCCACTCGCCGTGCCAGTACATGCGGATCGGCGCCCCCTCGGGGATACGGTCCACAAGCTCCACCTTGTAGGGCTCGCCGCCGTCCTCATAGAACGTGCGGGCGCGGTCGCGATCCCAGATCTCGGTTTTCACTTCGTCGCGGGCGTTGATGATCTCTTTCATCTTCGCTTCGATCTGTCCGAGGTCTTCGGGGGTGAAGGGTTCGGCGCGGTCGAAATCGTAGAACCAGCCGGTCTCGGTGACCGGGCCGATGGTGACCTTGGTGTCGGGCCAGATCTCCTGCACGGCGCGCGCCATGACGTGCGCCAGATCGTGGCGGATCAACTCGAGCGCCTGATCCTCGTCCTGCAACGTGTGGATCGCGATCGTGCTGTCGCCGTCGATGGGCCATTGCAGGTCCCAATGCGCGCCGTTCACGGTGGCGGAGATGGCCTTCTTCGAAAGGCTCTTGGAGATGGCGGCAGCGACCTCGGCAGGGGTCACGCCCTGCTCGAATTCGCGCGCGTTACCATCAGGAAATGTCAGGGAAATCTGGCTCATCGGCCTAGTCTCCTCGTCGGTCTGGCGCCCACGGAACGCCCGGTTGCGGGTTATGTGTCGTGCCGCCTTGTGGCGCTCGGAGATAGGGGTGTCAAGCCAGCGCCCTTCTTCTCTTTCCAAATACGCCGGGGGAGTCGCGGCGCAGCCGCGGCGGGGGCAGCGCCCCCTCACCCCTCGATGTTTGCGAAACGGCTGCGCCCCCGCACCACCCGGGGGCGGGGCTGCGCGACCGCGCCGCCGCAAGAATGGAAGGCGAAGTCTCCAGCAGATCCGCCAGCCCAAAAACGGCAAGGGCTGGGCAAGCGGGGCGCGATGCGCCACGCTGTGCCCCGAGCTACGGAGCACGGGCATGCGCACATTCGAAGAGATCCTCGACATTGCCGCGGACCGTCATGGCGGACGCACGGCGGCACTTGCCGACATCCCTGCGCCGCTGCCGCCCGAAGAGATCGCCGCGCAGCCTGACGCGCGCTTCCTTGCGGCGATGGCGCGCGGCATCTTTCAGGCTGGGATCAGCTGGAAGGTGGTGGACGCGAAATGGCCCGGCATCGAAGAGGCCTTCCATGGGTTCGAGCCGGGGCGCGTGTCGATGATCGAGGGGGAGGCGCTGGATGCACTCCTGTCGGACCGCCGAGTGATCCGCTCCGGGCCGAAGATCACCGCGATCCGCGACAATGCCGTATTCATTCTCGACACCGCCGCCGAGCACGGCAGCTTTGCGCGGCGCATCGCGGATTGGCCGGCACCCGAGTTCGACGCGCTGCTCGATTGGCTCAAGCGCAATGGCGCGCGGCTCGGCGGGAATACTGGGGCCTATATGCTGCGGGCCATGGGCAAGGACGGCTATCTGCTCAGCCGCGACGTGGTGGCGCGGCTGGTGGCCGAAGGGGTGATCGACAAGCCTCCGACCTCGCGCAAGGCAATGGCTGCGGTTCAGGGGGCGTTCAACCTCTGGGCCGAGCAGAGCGGGCTGCCGCTTACCACCATCAGCCGGGTGCTGGCGCGCAGCGCAGGTTGAGGCGGGCGCGCAGATCAGCGGGAACCTGCCGACCGGCTGTGGCGTTAACCTGCCGGACCCACCGGCATGGCAACAGCGGCAGGCAAACATAGTATGACACAACTCGACGAGACGCGGATCTACGACACCCTCACCGAAGGCGAGGATGGCGCGCCGCCCTCCGAGGCCCGCAACGGGCTGCGTCATGTCGCTTCGCTGTCGATGACCAAGCTCGCCGACGGGCTGATCAATCCCAAGCTCGTACTCACATGGCTGGCGCAGACGCTGGGGGCGCCGGCGGCGATCACCGGCCTGCTGGTGCCGATCCGCGAGGCCGGAGCGCTGCTACCACAGCTGTTGCTGGCGGGGGTGGTGCGACGCTCGAAACAGCGCAAATGGGTCTGGGTCGCGGGGTCGGTCGGGCAGGGGCTGGCGGCGGCGGCGATGGTCGTGGTCGCGCTGACGCTGCAAGGGGTCGCGGCGGGGATCGCGCTGTGCGTGCTGCTGGGGCTGCTGGCGCTCTCGCGCGCCGCGGCGTCGGTCAGCTACAAGGACGTGCTGGGCAAGACCGTCTCGAAGACCCGCCGTGGTTCGATCACCGGCACCGCGGGCTCGGTCGCCTCGGCGGGGGTCGTGGCCTTTGCGCTGCTTCTGATGTCGGGCCTGCTGCAAGACGTGCCACCCGTGGCCGTGGCGATCGGCATTGCGGCGGCGCTGTGGCTCGCCGCCGCGGCCCTTTTCTCGACTTTGGAGGAAACCGACAGCGAACCCGAAACCCAGTCAGAGCCGATCGACCTCACACCGCTGAAAGAAGACCCGCAGTTCCGCCGGTTCATCGCCTGCCGCGGCGCGCTCACCGTCACCTCGCTGGCGCCGCCCTATCTGGTGCTGCTGGAGAACCACCAAGGCGCGCTGCAAAAGCTTGGCGCGATGGTTCTGGCCTCGGCGCTGGCGGCCTTTGTGTCGAGCTGGGTCTGGGGGCGGCTCGCCGATCGCTCGTCGCGCAAGGTGCTGATCCTTTCGGGTGTTGCCGGGGCGGCGGCCATGGCGCTGGCGGTGGTGGCGGCGATGCTGGGCTGGACCGGGCCGGTCTGGGTGACACCAGCGCTGCTCTTTGCGCTGCTGATCTCCTATCAGGGGGTGCGGCAGGGCCGTTCGACCTACCTTGTGGACATGGCACCGGAAGACGGGCGCGCCAGCTACGCCGCGCTGGCCAACACGCTGATCGGCGGGCTGCTGTTGCTGACCGGGGCCATTGGCGGCGGGCTTGCGGTGCTGGGTCCGGTGGCGGCGCTGGCGGGCTTTGCCGCGCTCAGCCTGCTGGGCGGGATCATCGCGCTTGGCTTGCGTGAGGTCGAGACACCGGCTCAGGGCGACAAGAGCGCCTGACGCGCCTGCGCCCGCACCGCGCGGGTGAGCGGCGCCAAGGCGCTCGAGACAAGCCGGTTCACCTGCCAGTGCAGGGCCACTTCTTCGGGGTGTTCAGGAGCAAGCGAGACAAGCGCCCCGGTCGCCAGCAGCGGGGCGGCCAGCGGCTCGGGGTTCAGGCCCCAGCCGATCCCGAGGCGCGCCGCCTCGACAAAGCCCTGCGTGGACGGAATGCGGTGCGCCGGTGGCAGCAGCGGGCTGCCGGTGACGCGGCGCAGCCAGTCGTGCTGCAGCGCGTCCTTGCCATCGAATTGCAGCATCGGCGCGCGGGCGAAGGCCTCGGGCGTCGTGCCCTCCGAAAAATAGCGGGTCTGAAAATCCGGCGAGCAGGTGGCCAGATAGCGCATCCGTCCCAGCGGCAGCGCATCGCACCCCTGCACCGGGCGCGCGTGGTCGCAGATCGCCGCAGAGACCTCGCCGCGCCGCAGCCAATCTGCGGAAAACGCCTGATCATCGACGACGATTTCGAACAGCATCTCCATCCCGGCGAGCGCCGGCAGAAACCACGTGCCAAGGCTGTCGGCGTTCACAGCCAGCCGCAGCCGGGCGCGCGGAGAGGCCTGCGCCACGTCATGACCGAGATCGCGGGCCAGCGCAGCCTCCAGCAGGGCAACCTCCGACGCGTGCCGCGCAAGGCGCGCGCCGGCGGGCGTGGCGGTGCAGGGCGCGGCGCGGATCACCAGCGCAACGCCGGCGCGATCCTCCAGCGCCTTGATCCGCTGCGAGATCGCCGAGGGCGTCACCAAAAGCTGCCGCGCGGCGGCGTCAAAACTGCCAAGCCGCAGCACCGCTTCGAGCGCGGCCAGTTGAGAGGGATCGCAAGTCATTAGCCAGTCTTAATCAGGATAAAATTGTTTAACTAGTCTTTCCGAGACGCCACATGCTAGCCCGCTTGCAAACAGAACGACGGAGACCTTTCATGCAGGCAGCAGCGGCGGGCTTTGCCCTTGGGCTTTCGCTTATCGTGGCGATCGGCGCGCAGAACGCCTTTGTGCTGCGACAGGGGCTGCGGCGGGACCATGTGCTGCCGGTGGTGCTGGTCTGCGCGCTTTCGGATGCGCTGCTGATCGCCGCGGGCGTCACCGGGTTCGGCCTGCTGACGACCAAACTGCCGGGGCTGGAGGCGGTCATGCGCTGGCTCGGTGCGGCGTTTCTTGCATGGTACGGCGCGCGCACGCTGATCGCCGCGTGGCGCGGCGGCGAGGCTTTGCGGACCGAGCAGGCGGCGGGCAAGGGCAGTCTGCGGCGCGCGGTGATCACCTGCCTCGCGCTGACGTGGCTCAACCCGCATGTCTACCTCGACACGGTGATGCTGCTCGGTGCGGTATCGGCGCAATACGCCGACAAGCTGGCCTTCGGGATGGGGGCGGTGACTGCCTCATTCGTGTTCTTCTTCGCGTTGGGCTTTGGCGCGCGGCTGCTGGCGCCGGTGTTTGCCCGGCCCGCGGCATGGCGCGTGCTCGATCTGGTCATCGGGCTGACCATGTGGGCCATCGCCCTCAAGCTGCTGCTGGGATAGCGCGGGCTCTTGCGCCTGACGCTGGGCGGGCTACCAAAGGCGCATGAGCACGAAGCAATCGAACCCGGTGCGGGGCATCCTCTTCATGGTCGTCACGGGGCTTTGCTTTGTGGCGGTGACGGTGACGGTCAAACTGCTGCAGGGCAGGGTGCCTGCGGCGGAGTCGGCCTTCCTGCGCTACCTTCTGGGTCTGGTCTTCCTGATCCCGCTCTGGCGCTCGCTGGGCCAGTTGCGGATGACCGGGCGCCAGTGGCGGCTGTCGGCGCTGCGCGGCGGCGCCCAGACGCTGGGAGTGATCTGCTGGTTCTTTGCCATGTCGCGCATCCCGCTGGCCGAGGTCACGGCGATGAATTACCTCACCCCGATTTACGTGACGGTGCTGGCGGTCTTCGTGCTGGGCGAGCGGCTGGCGCTGCGGCGGATGCTGGCCATTCTCGCGGCGCTTGGCGGCGCGCTGCTGATCCTGCGCCCCGGTTTCCGCGAGCTTGATCCGGGGCATTTCGCCATGCTCGGCACCTCGATGATGTTCGCCATCTCCTATCTGATCGCCAAGATCATCACCGACGAGCTATCACCCGCGTTGGCGCTGGCGCTGCTGTCGATTTCGGTGACCATCGGGCTGTTTCCCTTCGCTCTGGCGGTCTGGGTCTGGCCAAGCTGGACCGATCTGGCGATCCTTTTTGCCACCGCCGCCTTCGCCACCGGCGGGCATTACGCGATGGTTCTGGCCTTCTCCAACGCGCCGGTGACGGTGACCCAACCGGTTACCTTCCTGCAACTGGTCTGGTCGATCGCCATAGGCGCGCTGTTCTTTGCCGAGCCGGTCGATCCCTTCGTGGTCGCGGGCGGGCTGGTGATCATCGGCTCGGTGCTGTTCATCACTCTGCGCGAGGCGATGCTGAAGCGCCGCGTCACCCCGTCGGGGCCCGATACCAAGTTCTGACCTTACCGGCACGGGAAACAGTTCGTTTCGAGATCACGAAAAATCCTCGCGCAGATCGCATTTCGGCCCCAATCCGGCGACAGGGTTTCTTTTGTAGAAACAGTTTTGTTGGGTGTGTATCCATGTTTGCCGAAAATCGACTGACCGAAGAATTTGACGCCGTGACCGCCTTTCTGCTGAGTGAGCGGCAGAAGTCCTTGTCGGAAGCTGAGTGGCGCTTTCGCGTGAAAGGCTACGGCTATGCGCTGCACCGCAGCGCGCGCGGCGTCGAGGTCTCGCGCCTGCCGCAGAACCGGCATCTGGGCACGCTGGACGCCTGAGCACGGGTAGGGTGCCTGAGCACGGGCAGGGCGCCTGAGCGGTATCTTAACGAAGGTAAATAAATTCGGTTGAACTCCCCGCGTCGCGCGGCGATTTTGGCCGGATGATCTGTATCCGTTCACTCTTCGTTAGCGCTTTGGCCTCTTGTCTTGCCGTTGCGTCACCTGTGCTTGCGGCACAATCCAGCTTCTCCGGCCCGGTTCACGTGATAGACGGCGATACCTTCGACGTGGGCGACGTGCGCGTCCGCCTGTTCGGCGTCGACGCGCCGGAACAGGGGCAGACCTGCGGCGCAGAGGGTGCGCCGGACTGGGCCTGCGGCGCTTGGGTCAGCGACGAGGTGCGCGCCCGCTACGAGGGGCGGCGCGCCCGCTGCGAACGCCTCGATACAGATCGCTACGGTCGCGCCGTGGCGCGCTGCCACGTGGAGGGTGAGGATGTGGCGCGGGCGCTGGTCTCGGACGGGCTGCTGTTTGCCTATCGCGCCTATTCCATGGACTATGATCTCGACGAGAAACGCGCGGCGGTGCGCGGCGTCGGTCTGCATGGCGCGCAGGTGCAGCGCCCGGCGGCCTACCGGGCCGAGAGCCGCCGCGCCGCCAATGCGGCGGCGCTCGAAGACGCGCCCGAGGGCTGCGTGATAAAGGGCAACATCTCGTCGAAGGGCACGCGCATCTACCACAGCCCCGGCCAGCAGCATTACGCTCCGACGCGGATCGACGAAAGCGCGGGCGAGCGGTGGTTTTGTTCGGCCGCCGAGGCCGAGGCAGCGGGCTGGCGCCCGGCGCGGCGCTGACCTTTTCCGTGACCTTGGGGCAGCTTGATCCGCATCAAAGTGAACCGGGCTGCCACGTGCCAAAACAGGGCGAAGACAAGAAAAGGAGGCACCGGCCCATGTCCCACGTTCCGCATTCTCTCGCCGAAGAATTCCCGCAGTTCGCCGAGCGCATCTCGGTCCTGAAACAGCAGGGCGGACATTTCGCCACGCTGGCCGAGCGCTATTATGAGGTCAACCGCGAGGTGCACGGGGCCGAAAGCGGCATCACCCCGATGGAGACGCTCGCCGAGGCCGATCTGCGCAAGCGCCGCGCGGCGCTGAAAGACGAGATCTATGCGCTGCTCGTGGCCGACGCCGAAGAGGCTTGAGCGAAAGCTCGGTCAGTCGAGCAGCGGCTCGATCTGACCGGTGATCGGCGCCGAGAGGGGCAGCGTGGTGCTGCCCCAACCCGCGACATATTCGCCATCCGGGCCGATCAGGACCTTGTTGAAATTCCACGACGGGGCGTAGCCGTTCTCTTCTGCCAACTGGCGAAAGAACGGGTGCGCCTCTTCGCCTTTGACATGGGTGATCGTGGTCATCGGCAGGTCGATGTCGAAGTTCAGTTCGCAGTACTCCTTCACCGCTGCATCGCTGTCCAGCTCCTGCTTGAAATCATCCGAGGGCACGGCGACGACGACCAGCCCGCGCGCGCGGTAGCGGTCATAAAGGTCCTGCAGCCCGTCGAATTGCCCGGCAAAGCCGCAGCGCGACGCGGTGTTGACCACCAGCACCGGCTGCCCGCGCCATTGCGCAAGGTCGAGCGTGCCGCCGTCGATCGATTGAAATTCCGTCGTCTCGGAGGCCAGAGCGATCGGCGCCGCAGCGGGCAGCGCGATAAGGCCAAGCACCAGGGCTAAAATACGCATCTCGAACATCTCCTTTGCGCTCACAAATAGTCTCGGTCACGTGAAGTCAATGAAATGAATACGGAGGCGATGGCGGATCGGATCTGCGCCGCCGCGGATTTGCCGAAAATCGTTTGGAGGACGGCGGAGGGGCGCCTATCTTCTCTTTGCAGGAGGTGACGCCATGGCCGGAGGCTGGAGCCGCGACGGAGCGGTACAAGAGCAGATCGAGGACAGCATCAAGGACGAGCTTGCGCGGATGCAGGCGCGGCGGCAGCCGACGGGCGAAAGCCGGATCCATTGCGCCGAGTGCGAAGAGCCGATCCCCGAAAAGCGCCGCACCGCGATCCCGGGCGTGAAACTGTGCATTGAATGCCAGCAGGAGCGTGACGGCAGCTATCAAGCGCGCAGCGGCATCAACCGGCGCGGCTCGAAAGACAGCCAGCTCAAGTAAGATCGTCGTCGTCGCGCCGGGCCTTGGCATCGCGGCGCGCTTCGCCGCGGCGCAATCCACGCCGGTAAAGCGGCATCACGTCCAGCATGGCCACGGCAAACCCCAGCGGGATCATCCAGAACCCGAGGATCGGCAGGAAACCCAAGATGCCGCCGCAGATCAGCAGTAGGCCCAGCACCAGCCGCAGGCCGGGCGGCACACGCCGCCGCACATGCACCAGAAAATGCTGCATCCGCCGCTTGAGGCTGCGTTTCGACCGGGACGAGTGTCCCGCCGTGCCGTGAGGATCATCGTCGCGCGACGTCATGAGGCGCATCCTTCCGGGGGGACAGTGACCGCGAGGGCTCGGTCATTGCCGATAAGAAGGGGCGGGCACCTCGGCGCCCGCCCCACGCGTTCAGTCTTCCATCGCTTCCAGTTCGTCGATGAAGCCCTCGATCATCGACAGCCCTTTGTCCCAGAACTTGGGGTCGGTGGCGTCGAGGCCGAAGGGCGCCAGCAGCGCCTTGTGGTGTTTCGAACCGCCCGCCTTCAGCATCTCGAAATACTTGTCCTGAAAGCCCTCGGGGTTCTGCTCGTACTCGGCGTAAAGCGCGTTCACCAAGCCGTCGCCAAAGGCATAGGCATAGACGTAGAACGGCGAGTGCACGAAGTGCGGGATATAGGCCCAGAAGGTCTCGTAGCCGTCCATGAAGTCGAAGGCATCGCCAAGGCTCTCGGCCTGCACCGACATCCACAGCGCGTTGATATCCTCGGGCGTCAGCTCGCCGCCGCGGCGCGCCGCGTGCAGTTTGCACTCGAAGTCATAAAAGGCGATCTGCCGCACGACCGTGTTGATCATGTCCTCGACCTTGCCGGCCAGCAGCACCTTGCGCTCGGCCTTGTCCTTGGCCTGATCGAGCAGGCGGCGGAAGGTCAGCATTTCGCCAAACACCGAGGCGGTCTCGGCCAGCGTCAGCGGGGTCGAGGCCAGCATTTCGCCCTGACCGGCGGCCAGCACCTGATGCACGCCGTGGCCCAGTTCATGCGCCAGCGTCATCACGTCGCGCGGCTTGCCCAGGTAGTTGAGCAGCACGTAGGGGTGCGCGTCGGTCACCGTGGGGTGGGCAAAAGCGCCCGGCGCCTTGCCGGGATTGGCGGCGGCGTCGATCCAACCCTTCTTGAAAAACGGCTCGGCGATCTCGGCCATACGCGGATCAAAACCGGCATAAGCCTCCATCACCGTTGTCTCGGCCTCGTCCCAGCCGACGATCCGGTCGGTCTCCATCGGCAGCGGCGCGTTGCGGTCCCAGACCTGCATCCGGTCGAGCCCCAGCCACTTGCGCTTGAGCTCGTAATAGCGGTGCGACAGCCGTGGATAGGCAGCGACAACCGCATCGCGCAGCGCCTCGACCACCTCGGGCTCGACGTCGTTGGCGAGGTGACGCGCGTGCTGCGCGGTGGGCATCTTGCGCCAGCGGTCCATCACCTCCTTTTCCTTGGTCTGCGTGTTGTGCACGCGGGCGAAGGTACGGATGTTCTGGCCAAACACCCGCGCCAGTTCGCGCGCCGCGGCCTCGCGCTTGGACCGGTCCTGCTCGGTCAGCAGGTTGAGCGTGCTCTCGATGCTCATCTCTTCGCCGTCGACGGTGAAGCTGAGACCGGCGATGGTCTCGTCGAACAGCCGCTCCCATGCGTCACCGACCACACCCATGTCGTGCAGGAAGTGCTCCATTTCGTCCGACAGCTGGTGCGGCTTCATCGCGCGGATGCGGTCGAAGGCGGGCTTGTAGCGGCCCAGCTCGGCATCGGCGGCAAATAGCCCGTCGAGAACGTCATCGTCGAGCCGGTTCAGCTCGAGCGTGAAGAACACCAGCGGCGTGGTGAAATGGGTGATCTTCTCCTGACAGTCCGACAGGAACTTGGCGCGCTCGGCGTCGATGGTCAGCTGATAATAGCGCAGGCCCGCGAAGGACATGATGCGCCCCGCCACCGCTTCGATCTTCTCGTGGCGCTGGATCATCTCGAGGAAGCCCGCGGCGTCGAGCGTGCCCAGCTTGCCCTCGTAGTCATGCGCAAAGCGCGAACAGGCGTCTTCCAGCCAGTCCAGATCGCGCTTCACCTCCGGCGCGTCGGGCGCGGGGTAGAGATCGGTCAGATCCCATTCCGGCAGATCGCCGAGGTCTTTACCCCCGGCAGCAGCATGCGCATCAAAAACGGGCCGAACGGTCATCGCGTCTCTCCTTATTCTCTTGGTTGGGACACAGGTAAGAGCCCGGCCCCCGCAGGTTCAAGGGCAAAGCGCCTCCGGGCGCTCTGCCGCTTCGTCTAGACAAAAATATCCCGGGGTGAGGCGCGCAGCGCCGAGGGGCAGCGCCCCTCTGTGCCGCGCGCCATAGATCATTGCGCGACGCAATCGGCGAAATACTCCACCGACCCGTCCGGCATAACCTCCTGCACCAGCCCGTGGATGTCGGTCTCAAAGCCGGGGCAGGCGCTGGCGAACTCTCGGTTGAAGCGCAGGTAATCGACGATGCGCTTGTTGAATACCTCGCCGGGGATCAGCAGCGGGATGCCCGGCGGGTAGGGGGTGACCAGCGAGGTGGTGATCCGCCCTTCCAACTCGTCGATCGGCACGCGCTGCGTGGTGCGGCGGGCGATATGGGCATAGGCTTCGCCGGGGTTCATCGCCGGTTCGAGGTCGGAAAGGTAGATCTCGGTCGACAGCCGCGCCACATCGTATTGCGCGTATTGCGCGTGCACGTGCTGGCACAGATCCTTCAGCCCCATGCGTTCATACCGGCGGTGCTTCTTGCAGAACTCGGGCATCGAGCGCCACATCGGCTGGTTCTTGGCGTAATCGTCCTTGAACTGCTGCAGCGCGGTCAGCAGCGTGTTCCAGCGACCCTTGGTGATGCCGATGGTGAACATGATGAAGAAGCTGTAGAGCCCGGTCTTTTCCACCACCACGCCATGCTCGGCGAGGTATTTGGTGACGATCGAGGCGGGGATGCCCCAGTCATCGAAGCGCCCGTCGAGATCGAGGCCCGGCGTGATGATCGTCGCCTTGATCGGGTCGAGCATGTTGAAGCCCGGCGCCATGTCGCCGAAGCCGTGCCAGCTGTCGGTGCCGCTGCTCTCGACGCCCTCGGCGTCGGTCTTCTTCAGCACCCAGTCGCGGGTCCGGCCCATGCCGTCGCTGTTGTGGTCGAAATCCTCGGGCCCCCAGACCTGAAACCACCAGTCGTCGGCGCCGTATTCCTCGTCGACCTTGCGCATGGCGCGGCGGAATTCCAGCGCCTCGACGATGCTTTCCTCGACCAGCGCGGTGCCGCCCGGCGGCTCCATCATCGCCGCCGCCACGTCGCAGGACGCGATGATGCTGTACTGCGGACTGGTGGAGGTGTGCATCAGGTAGGCTTCGTTGAACAGGTGCCGGTCAAGCTTGGTCTCCTCGCTGTCCTGCACCAGCACGTGGCTGGCTTGGCTGATGCCCGCCAGCAGCTTGTGCACCGATTGGGTCGCATAGGTCAGCGATTTGCGGGTGCGCGCGCGCTTTCGGCCCATGGAGTGATAGCTGCCGTAGAATGGGTGGAAGGCGGCATGCGGCAGCCACGCTTCGTCGAAGTGCAGGTTCTCGACGTAGCCGTCGAGCAGCCCCTTGATCTCTTCGGTGTTGTACAGAACCCCGTCGTAGGTCGATTGCGTCAGCGTCAGGATGCGCGGCTGGACCGTGTCGGGGTCCACATCCTTGAGCAGCGGGTTGTTGCGGATCTTCGCCTTGATGCTGTCGATCTCGAACTCGCTGCGCTGGATCGGGCCGATGATGCCCCAATGGTTGCGCGTCGGCTTGAGGAACACCGGGATCGCCCCGGTCATGATGATCGAGTGCAGGATCGACTTGTGACAGTTGCGATCGACCACAACCACGTCGCCCGGCGCCACGCTGTGGTGCCAGACCATCTTGTTGGAGGTCGAGGTGCCATTGGTCACGAAAAAGCAGTGATCGGCGTTGAAGATGCGCGCGGCATTGCGCTCGGACTCGCCGATGGCGCCGTTGTGGTCGAGCAGCTGGCCTAGTTCCTCGACCGCGTTGCACACGTCGGCGCGCAGCATGTTCTCGCCGTAGAACTGGTGATACATCTGGCCAATGGGGGACTTCAGGAAGGCTACGCCGCCGGAGTGCCCGGGACAGTGCCACGAGTAGGAGCCATCCTCTGCGTAATCGAGCAGCGCCTTGAAGAACGGTGGCTGGATGCCTTCGAGGTAGCTGCGCGCCTCGCGGATGATGTGCTTGGCGACGAACTCCGGTGTGTCCTCGAACATGTGGATGAAGCCGTGCAGCTCGCGCAGGATGTCGTTGGGCAGGTGCCGCGAGGTTTTGGTCTCGCCGTAGATGTAGATCGGCACGTCCTCGTTCTTCCAGCGCAGCTCTTCGATGAAGTTGCGCAGGTTGAGCACCGCCGGGTCGAGCTCGGGGCCGGGGGAGAACTCCTCGTCATCAATCGACAGCACGAAGGCACTGGCGCGCGACTGCTGTTGCGCGAATTGCGAGAGGTCGCCGTAGCTGGTGACGCCGAGCACCTCGAAGCCCTCTGCCTCGATGGCTTGGGCGAGCGCGCGAATGCCAAGGCCCGAGGAATTCTCGGAGCGGAAGTCTTCGTCGATGATCACGATGGGGAAGCGGAACTTCATTCTTTTCTCCAACCGGGGGTCTTTCGTTGGGCAGGGTTTCGGTCGCCGAGGCCATGGGCCCCTGTTCCGGGCGGGTCGACGGAGCCTGCTGCGAGGCCCCTATAATGATCGGATGTTTCTTTCTTTTGAACCCGCCCCCGTCAAGGGGCCCTGTGCAGGCCCGGCAGGGGTGGCGCTGGTTCACCCATAGGCCTGCAGCAGCGATTTCAGCCCGTCCAGCGTGTCGATCTCGTCCAGCGGCTTGTCGCGGCGCCAGCGCGCCATGCGCGGAAAGCGCAGCGCGATGCCGGATTTGTGACGCGGGCTGGCCTGAATGCCCTCGAAAGCGATCTCGAAGACCAGTTCCGGCGTCACCTGCCGCACCGGGCCAAAGCGTTGCTGGGTGTTGCGCTTCACCCAGCGGGTGATTTCGTCGAACTCGGCGTCGGTCAGGCCGGAGTAGGCCTTGGTGAATGGCACGAGCCCGTTGCCATCCTTCACCGCGAAGGTGAAGTCGGTGAACAGATTGGCGCGGCGGCCATGGCCCTGCTGGGCATAGATCATCACCGCATCCACGCTAAGAGGGTCGAGTTTCCACTTCCACCAGTCGCCGCGCTTGCGCCCGTCGCGATAGGCCGAGTCCTTGTGTTTCAGCATCAGCCCCTCCGAGCGATGCGCGCGGGCAGTCTCGCGGCGCGTGGCAAGCGCAGGCCAGTCGCGGTCCGACAGCAGCGGCGAGGGCATCACGGCGGCATCTTCCGGCAGGTCGGACAACAGCGTTTCGAGGCGGGCGCGGCGCTCCGAAAGGGGCAGGGCGCGGATGTCCACGCCCTCGTGCTCCAGCAGGTCATAGGCCAGCATGCGCACGGGCGCCTCGCTGAGCAGCTTTTTCGGCACGGTCTTGCGCCCGATCCGTGGCTGCAACTGTGCAAAGGGCAGCGGCGCGCCTTCCTTCCATGCGAGGATCTCACCGTCGAGCACGGTGCCGGGGGGCAGGAAATCCGGAGCGCGGGCGAATTCGGGGAAACGGTCGGTGATCAGGTCCTCGCCGCGCGACCAGAGGTGATGCACCCCGCCGCGCAGGATGAGCTGGCCACGGATGCCGTCCCATTTCCATTCAGCCAGCCAGTCCGCCGGGTCGCCCAGCGTCTCCGCATCGGCTTCGAGCGGCGAGGCGAGGCAGAACGGGTAGGGCCGGCTTTCGTCCTCGCGCGCGTCCTCCTCGGCGGTGAGTTGCGCCCAGCTTGTGTCTTCCGGCTGCCACTTGCCCATCAGCCGCAGCGCCATCGCCGCCTCATCGACGCCGGTGGCCTCGGCCAGTGCCCGGGTCATCAGCTTGCGGCTGATGCCGATGCGAAAGCCGCCGGTGATCAGCTTGTTGAACAAGAAACGCTCCGTCGCGTCGAGATGCTGCCACGCGTCACGCACCGCAGCCTTGCGCGCGTCCGCATCCAGCGCCGACAGGCCTTTCACCACGCCAATCCAATGCGCAAGGTCACGCTCCTCGGGTGCTTCGGTGGGCGGCAGGATCAGCGCGATGGTCTCGGCCAGATCGCCGACGATGGGGTAGCTCTCTTCGAACAGCCACAGCGGAATCCCGGCGCGCTCGGCAGCCCATTCGCGCAGCAGCGTGGTGGTGACCGCGCGCTTTGGACGGCGCCCGGAAAACAGCGCCACGGCCCACAGTCGGTCAGCCTCGGGCGCGCTGCGGAAGAATTTGCTCAGGGCCGCGGTTTTCTCTGAAGTTCTGGTGGTTTGGTCGAGTTTTGTGAAGAGGCGCGCGAAGTCCTTCATGCGGCGTCTCCGGATGTCTCTGTGGTGTCTTCGTCGCCGCCGAACTCAGTAGGCACTGGGGTGGCATTGTAGCCTTCGCTGCGTAAGTAGTGTGCGAAGATATCCGTGTAACCATGCGTCGGATATATGTTTTCTGCGCCGGTGTCCTTGATTGCCTGCAGTAGCGCGGGCCAGTCGGCGTGATCGGAGATGACGAAGCCGCGCTGCACGCCGCGCCGCCGCCGCACCCCGCGCAGCCGCATCCAGCCGGAGGCGAAGCCGGTCTGCGCCGGACCGAACTTGCGTGCCCATGCGGTGCCGAAGGCCGAGGGGGGCGCCACCACCATCGGCGCGGGATAGGCCTTGCGGTCAAAATCAGGCGTCACGGGAATGGTGTCGCGGTCAAAAGCGCCGATCTCGCGCAACACGGCGTTGCTGCCCTCCACCGCGCCATGGGTGAGGATCGGCCCGATCTCGGGGTCGAGCATCGAGATCAGCCGCTGCGCCTTGCCCAGACTGTAGGCCCCCAGCAGCGAGGCGCGACCCGCCGCGCGATTGCCGCGCCACCAAGCGTTGATCTCGGCGGCGATCTCGGCTTGCGGCTGCCAGCGGAACACCGGCAGGCCGAAGGTGCATTCGGTGATGAAGGCATGGCAGCGCACCGGCTCGAAAGGCTCGCAGAGGCCGTCGGGCTCGAGCTTGTAGTCGCCCGACACCACCCAGACCTCGCCGCCCACTTCGACGCGCACCTGTGCGGATCCGGGCACGTGGCCCGCGGGGTGGAAGCTGACGGTGGCGCCGCCGATCCGCAGCGGCGTGCCATAGTTCAGCGTGCCGACGTCGACGCCCAGCCGGTGCCGGATCATCGCGGCGGTGACCGGCGTGGCGAGGTAACTGCCGTGGCCGGGCCGCGCGTGATCGGAATGGGCATGGGTGATCAGCGCCCGGGGCACGGGACGCCATGGATCGATGTAGATATCCGCCGCGGGGCAGTAAATGCCGCGCTCGGTGAAGCTGAGGACCGGTTCCGTCATGCGCCGAAGGATAGCGCGGTGCGGCGCTTGGGCCAGATCAGGGCCAGATCACGGCCAGATCAGGCGGCGCTGCGCTCAGGCGTGGACCCGGTCGCCGGCCTGCTGCGCGGCTTGCCGGAAATGCGCCGCAAGCTGCGAGACGATGCGCTCACGGGTAACCGCGTCTTCCATCAGCACCTCGTGTTCGCCGCCCTGAATCATCTCCAGCCGACCCTCGGGCCAGCGCGCCATGCGGCTGCGGATGCGGGCGCCGTCGACCACGCGCTCGTTGCTGCCGAGGAAGGTCAGGCAGGGCACCTCCGGCGCGGGCAGCCGCGACAGCGCAAGGCATTCGGCCAGCGCCTCGTGCAGCCAGCGCAGAGACGGGCCGCCAAGCTGCAACTGCGGCACCTCGGTGACCTGCCGCAGCATGTAGTCCCAGCCATCACGGTCGGTGGTCAGCACGTTGCCGGCAAAGGACGTGCGGGTGAGATAGCTGCCGGGGCCGGTGGAGGGGGCATAGAAATGCCCCATGCCGAAACGCGCCCCGGACCAGCTGAGCGCCCATGCCGCCTGCCGCACCGGGCCGAAGAAGCGAATGCCCCACATCGGCGCGGTGAAGGCGGCTCCGGCGACCGGAAGACCGCGCACCAGCGCCCGCAGGCCGATCGCGCCGCCCATGGAATGGCCAAGCAGATGGAACGGCTCTGGCAGCCCAAGATCGCGCGCGGCAGCCAGCATGGCGTCGACGTCGCGCTGGTAATCGGCGAACAGATGCACATGGCCGGTGCGCCCATCCTCGAGCATCCGGTCGGCAAGCCCCTGACCGCGCCAGTCGATGGTCAGCGTGTGCAGACCGCGCGCCGCGAAGGCGAGCGCCACGCGGCCGTATTTCTCGACGTATTCGGTACGGCCGGGGAACAGCAGAACCGTGCCCTCGGCCTGCTCGGGGCCGGGATAATGCGCAAGGCGCAGGCGCAGCCCGTCTTCGGCGCGGACCCAGAGTGCACGCGCCCCCTTGGGACCCTCGGCCAGATCGGCGCGGAAGGGGACCTCGGCGCTCATCCCGCCAGCGTCTTGGCCAGCCGCATCGCCGCGCCCATGTCACCGTCGAGCTGCAGCGCCCCGGTCATAAAGGCGGTGGTCGGGTTCTTCTCGCCGTCGATAATGGCGCGGAAGGTTTCGGTGTCGGCGGTGAGCGTGACATCTGCGTCCGGGTCGTTGGCGCCTATTGCGGCGCGGGCGCCGGTCTCATCGACGATGATCGCGCCTTTGCCTTCGATCACGAACTTCGCCACTCCGGCGAATCCCTCGCCATCGAGTTTCTCGTTCAGCGCGGCGACGGCTGCCTTGACGGTTTCGCTCATGATCCGGACACTCCTCACGAATTCCTGTGCTGGCAATCCAGCGGGCTTGGGTTACACTTCACTCTATGAGCATGCTGTTGCGCGAATTCAAACCTAGAACGGCGCTTGCGCTGGCCCTAGTCACGTTTTCCCTACCCGGTCTCGCATCCGGGCAGGAGGCGGCGCAAGGCAGCGCCGAAGACAGCGTGGCGCCGACCCAGCAAGAGTCGCAGAGCCGCGAGGCGGAGCTTCTGGCCGAACTGGCCGAGGCACCGAGCCCGGAAATTGCCGACCGTGCCGAGCGCGATCTGCGGGCCGAATGGTCTAAATCCGGCTCAGCTGCGATGGATCTGCTGCTCAAGCGTGGCCGCGATGCGCTGGAGGTCGGCGAGCTGGACAAGGCGATCGGCCATCTGACGGCGCTGACCGATCACGCCCCCGCCTTCGCCGAAGGCTGGAGCACGCTGGCGCTGGCTTATTACGCCGATGGCCGCATCGGGCCTGCGATGGATGCGCTGGAACATACGCTGGCGCTCAATCCCAATCATTTTGGTGCCCTGCAGGGTGTCGGCGCGATCCATGAGGAACTGGGCGATCTTGATCTTGCCTATCGGGCCTATTCACGGGTAGTGGAGCTGAGGCCTTACGACGAGACTGTCACAGAGGCGATCGATCGGCTGGAGACGCAGGTAAAGGGCGTTTCTCTCTGAAGGCTCCGGGCGGACCAGCGGGTTCGCTGAAGACGAAAGACAAGGCCCCCCTCTCATGGCCCAACGCGCACGGATCGCGGCCGTCCTCGGCCCGACCAACACAGGCAAGACCCACTACGCCATCGAACGGATGCTGGCGCACAGGACCGGCATGATCGGCCTTCCGCTGCGGCTGCTGGCGCGTGAGGTCTATGACAAGGTGGTTGCCGCACGCGGCCCCTCTGTCGCGGCGCTGATCACCGGCGAAGAGCGCATCGTGCCCCCGCGCGCGCAATACTGGATCTGTACGGTTGAGGCGATGCCCGAGGGGATGGGCTGCGATTTCGTCGCCATCGACGAGATCCAGCTCTGCGCCGACCCCGAGCGCGGCCATGTGTTCACCGACCGCCTGCTGCGTATGCGCGGGCTGAACGAGACGCTGTTTCTGGGCTCCGACACCATGCGCGGGCCGATCTCGCAACTGGTGAAGGGCGTGGAGTTCATGCGCCGCGACCGCATGAGCCAGCTGTTCTACTCGGGCTCGCGCAAGATCTCCCGCATGCCGCCGCGCAGCGCCATCGTCGGCTTTTCGGTCGACAACGTCTACGCCATCGCCGAGCTTCTGCGCCGCACCAAGGGCGGGGCCGCGGTGGTGATGGGCGCGCTCAGCCCGCGCACGCGCAACGCGCAGGTCGATCTCTATCAGAACGGCGATGTCGATTATCTTGTGGCCACCGATGCCATCGGCATGGGGCTCAACCTCGATGTCGATCACGTGGCATTTTCGGCGCTGCGCAAGTTCGACGGGCGCCGCATGCGCGAGTTGCAGCCGAACGAACTGGCGCAGATCGCCGGTCGGGCGGGCAGGGGGATGCGCGATGGCTCGTTCGGCACCACCGGCGATGCGGGGCAGATCGACGAAGAGTGGGTGGAGGCGATCACCAGCCACAGCTTCACCCCGCTGAAAAAGCTCAACTGGCGGAATTCCTCGCTGAAATTCGGCTCGCCCGAGGCGCTGATCGACTCGCTCGAACAGGCGCCGCCGGATCAGAACCTGATCAAAGCGCGCGAGGCAGACGACCTCATGTCGCTGAAATCGCTCAACTCTCAGGCAGAGGTCCGCGCGCGCGCGTCCGACCCGGCCTCGGTAAAGCTGCTTTGGGATGTCTGCCGTATTCCCGATTTCCGCGGGATCAGTCATAATGAACATGCGGCCATGCTGCAGGTGATCTATCAGCACCTGCACGAGCGTGGCAGCATTCCGCGCGATTTCATGGCGCGGCAGGTGAAACGTATTGATCGAACCGATGGCGACATTGATGCGTTGTCGAAACGGCTGGCATTCATTCGCACATGGACTTACGTGGCACAACGCAAAGGCTGGGTGGATGACGAAAGCCATTGGCGCGAGGCGACCCGCGCGGTAGAAGACGCACTGTCCGATGCGCTGCACGCGCGTCTGACTCAAAGATTTGTTGATCGCCGCACATCAGTGCTCTTGCGGCGGTTGAAGCAGAAGGAGGCCCTCTTGGCCGAGGTGAACGACAACGGAGAAGTGACCGTCGAAGGCGAATTCGTCGGTCGGCTCGAGGGGTTCCGGTTCCGGCAGGATGCCGGCGCGACGGGCCAGGAAGCCAAGACGCTGAAGACGGCGTCGCTGCAGGCGCTGGCGCCGCATTTCCACCTGCGGGCGGATCGCTTCTACAATGCCCCCGATACCGAGATCGACTTCACCGAACAGGGTGGTCTGATGTGGGGCGAGCAGGCGGTCGGCAAGCTGCTGAAAGGCGACGACCCGCTGAAGCCGCGGGTTTCGGTCTTCGTCGATGACGAGGCGGGCCCCGAGGTGGCGCAGAAAGTGGAACGCCGTCTGCAGCATTTCATCGACCGCAAGATCGCCGCGCTCTTCGAGCCGCTGGTGAACCTGCAAAAAGACGAAACGCTGACCGGTCTGGCGCGCGGCTTCGGCTTCCGCCTGATAGAGGCGATGGGCATCATCCCGCGCAGCCAAGTGGCCGATGAGGTCAAGCAACTGGATCAGGACGCCCGCGGCGCGCTGCGCAAGCATGGCGTGCGGTTCGGCCAGTACACGATCTTCATGCCGCTGCTGCTCAAGCCCGCGCCGACGCGTCTGCGGCTGGTGCTGTGGTCGCTGTCGAGCGATCTGGACACCTTCCCCGAGGCGCCGCCGCCGGGTCTGGTGACCGTGCCCAACATGCGCGACGTGCCGATGGTGCATTATTCGCTGTCGGGCTACCGCCCGGCGGGTGAGCGGGCGATCCGCATCGACATGCTTGAGCGTCTGGCCGACATGCTGCGCAGCGAAGACAGCCGCGGCGGCTTTGAGGCCAAGGCCGACATGCTGTCGATCACCGGCATGACGCTGGAGCAATTCGCCGACCTGATGGAAGGTCTCGGCTACCGCGCCGAGAAGGGCGAGCGCACCAAGGTGCGGGCGGCTGACAAGGTGCTGACCGAGACCTCCGAACCGACCGGCACGCCGGGCGAGGACGAGCCGGTGTTCGACGCCGCGCAGGAAGAAGAGGCGACCCCCGCCGCGCTGGCCGATCCGACTGCGGAACCGGCACCTGCGGACGTGGTGACTGGCTCCGAGGCCATCGACGACGAGGGCGTCGCCCCGATCGCCGAAACGCCGGAGACGCCGGAAGCTGTCGAAGCGGACGATCACATCCCCGAGGCGTCGGAAACCGAAGTGCTGCCGGGCGAGAGCCCCGATGCGGCGCTGGCCGGCCCCGAGACCGAAGTGTTCTACACCTTCACCTGGGGTGGCAACCGCGGTCGCGGTGGTCGTCAGGGTGCCCGCGACGGTGGCGCCCGCGAGGGTGGCCGTCAGGCACGTGGCAAGGGCGGACCCAAGGGCGGCGGCGGCAAGCCGCGCGGCAAGGGCGGCCCGAAGGGCGGCAAAGGCGGTCCCAAGGGGCCCAAGACCTTTGAGTCGCGCCCCGAGAAGAAGGACCGGATTGATCCGGACAACCCCTTCGCGGCCGCGCTCATGGGCTTTAACAAAGACAAGTCCTAAGCTCTTAGGGCCACGTCACAGTGACCGAACCGGTTCAGAAGATCCGCCTCGACAAATGGCTCTGGCAGGCCCGCTTCTTCAAGACGCGGAGCCTGTCGGCCAAGGCCATCGGGGCGGGTCTTCGCGTGAATGGGACCAATGTATCGAAACCGGCCTTCAATGTCGGGCCGGGGGATGTGCTGACCTTCTCTCAGGCGCGGCAGGTGCGGGTGATCAAGGTGTTGGCGCTTGGCGAGCGGCGGGGGCCGGCGCCCGAGGCGCAGCAGCTCTACGAGGACCTTGATCCGCCCCAGCCGAAATCGAAGGACGACGTTCCACCGGTGAAGCGCCTCGAAGGCAATTCTCGTCCCACCAAGCGTGACCGCAGGAAACTCGATCTTGATCGCGGGCGGACGCTTGAATGATCCGCTGCGCTGGTCTAGCTAAGCGCCCATCAGCCTTTGAGAGACAGCAATGACCTACGTCGTCACCGAAAATTGTATCGCCTGCAAATACACCGACTGCGTCGAAGTCTGCCCGGTGGACTGTTTCTACGAGGGTGAGAATACGCTGGTGATCCACCCCGATGAATGCATCGACTGCGGCGTCTGCGAGCCGGAATGCCCCGCTGACGCGATCCGTCCGGACACCGAGCCGGACATGGAGAAATGGGTGGAGTTCAACCGCAAGTACTCGGAGCTTTGGCCGGTGATCATCACCAAGAAGGACCCGCTGCCCGAAGCCGAAGAGCGCGACGGCGAGGCCGACAAGATGACCAAGTATTTCTCGGAAGCGCCGGGCGAGGGCGACTGACCGGGATCGGCTTCGGCGCGGGGCGCGATTCGTGCCCCCTACGCCAAAAGCCGCACACGGGGGCGCGTTTTCCCCGTAAGGCATTGGTAGAGAAAAACTTCTTTCCGGGCCGGGCGCTCCTAGGAAAGACGTTCGTTTTGTGCTATATTCTGCGCCACTCATGTTGAAACCATGCACACATGACCGGGCCGGTCTGCACCCGGGGGGTTAAGCGAGACGCGTTAACACCAGGCGAACGGAATGCTCTGCATCCCGTCCGCCTTTCTGTCGCGTGTGCACAAGGTTTTGCTGCTAAGGACGCTGTTGGATGACCAAGACCAAGAAGAACGAATTCCGCCCGAACGACTACGTGGTCTACCCCGCCCATGGCGTGGGTCAGATCATGTCGATCGAGGAGCAGGAAATCGCCGGCCTCAAGCTGGAACTGTTTGTGATCTCCTTCGAGAAGGACAAGATGACCCTGCGGGTGCCCACCCATAAGGCTACCGAAATCGGCATGCGTTCACTGTCCTCCCCCGACGTGGTGAGCCAAGCGATGAAGACCCTGAAGGGCAAGGCCAAGGTGAAACGCGCCATGTGGTCGCGCCGCGCTCAGGAATACGAACAGAAGATTAACTCGGGTGACCTGATCGCCATCGCCGAAGTGGTGCGCGACCTGCACCGCGCCGACGACCAGCGCGAGCAGAGCTACTCCGAGCGTCAGCTTTATGAGGCCGCGCTCGAGCGCCTGACCCGCGAAGTCGCGGCTGTCAGCGGTGGCGACGAGGTGGCTGCCGCCCGTCAGGTCGACGAGGTGCTTGGGCTGCGCGCCGCCTGATAAGGCGCATTCTCCCAAAATTGAAAGGGCCGTCCCCGCGGGGACGGCCCTTCTGCTGTGCTGGTGGTTTGCCCCGTGGCGTGTCTCAGTGCAGTTTCAGCTTCGGGCGAATCCGCTTCGAGGCGCCGCCAACCAGCGAACTGAGCGTGGCGCGCCATGTGCCCAGCACCGATTTGCGGTGCAGGAAGTGCAACGAGCGATAGGCGCGGCGGGCCAGCCAGCCCTCGATGGTGATCGTGCCGATCGCCTTGCCCATCAGCGAGCCCACGGCCCCCTCGTTGGAGATCGCCACCAGCGAGCCATGGTCGGCGTAGGAGAAGGGCTTCAACGGTTTGCCTGCCATCTGTGCGGCGATCTGGCGCTCCATGAACTCGGCCTGCTGCGTCGCCACCTGCGCGCGCGGCGGCAGCGAGGTCTCCTTGGCGGGCCAAGGGCAATCGGCGCAGTCGCCAAGCGCGTAGATCGTGTCGTCCGCGAGTGTCTGCAGGGTGGGGCGCACCTTGAGGCGCCCGAGGCCGCCGGTCTCGAACCCGTGCAGCTGCCCGATCACCTCGGGGGCACGCACACCGGCGGCCCAGACGGTCATGTTCGAGGTGAACTCGGTGCCGTCGGCCAGATGCACGGCGCCCGGCTCGATCCGCGCCACCTTGGCACCGCAGTGCACGTCGATGTGCAACTCGCGCAGGTGCCGTTCCACTTTCATCGAGATATTTTCGGGCAGCGCACCCAGCACCCGCGGCGCGGCTTCGAGCACACGGATCGTCACGGCGTCGGGGCGGCGCACCTTGTGGATGCCGTTGCGGGCGAACTGGCCCGCGGCCTCGCGCAATTCCGCGGCCAGTTCGACGCCGGTGGCGCCGGCGCCGATAATGGTCAGCTCCAGCTTGTTGGTCTGCGTGCTCAGGGCACCTGTCTGGAAACGCAGGAACAGGTTCAGCAATTCGGCCTGCAGGCGCTTGGCCTGCGCGGGCGTGTCGAGCATCATGCAGTGCTCGGCAACGCCGGGGGTGCCGAAGTCGTTTGAGCGGCTGCCGATGGCCAGCACGAGGATATCATAGGGCAGGGCGCGGTTGGGCGCGAGCGGGCGGTTGGCCGGATCGTTCACCGCCTGCAGGTGCACCAGCTTTTTCTCGCGGTCGATGCCGATGAACCGCCCGAGGCGAAAGCTGTAGTCATTGCGGTGCGAATGCTCGAGCAGGCTGATCTCTTCGTCGAACCCCTTGGTGCCAGCGGCGAACTCGTGCAGCGAGGGTTTCCACATATGCGAGAGGTTCTCGTCCACCAGCGTGATCTCGGCCTTGCCGTGGCGACCGAAGCGGTGGCTCAGGCGGGTGGCGAGGTTCAGCCCGGCAGTGCCGGCGCCGACGATGACGATTTTTGGGGGCTTGGAGGTCTGTGTCATGATCGAGGCAATTCGCGTCTGTCGGACGGAGGGCGGGACGTGGCCGGCGCCTCTTGCGCAGGTCTTGGTCCACCTCCGGCGGCCTCCGCATACATGACGGCCCTGAGAACAACAGCGACCAATGGGCGCATTGCGTGCACAATCCCGCGATTGGTGGCGCTAGCGCCGCAGTCTGCCGGGAATTTGGGCGCGAGTGCGCCGCAGACCGCGGTGTTTCGCGCCCGCGGCGTACTTTGGAATACCAAATTCCCTTTATTTGTCGCCTGATGGCTGCCCTTCGCTGTATCGGTCGCCGCACTGCAGCGCGCTGAGTGCCCGAGTCGCGCGCCCGCCCCTTGACGCGGCTGCGTCAGGCCGATTCTTCGCGCTGCGCCTCGAGCGCGGTAAAGAGCGCGGTCTCGAGATCCTTCTCCAATTCGCGCGAGCGTTTGATGTAGGCGGGGTTCTCGGCGGGGTGGGTGCCCGGCTCCCACAGTTCGGCCAGTTCGCGCATGGTCTCGCGGTCGTGGCGATAGAATGTCTGCTCGGCGGTGGCGGCCTCATATTCGCTCAGCCCCGCCTCTTCGAGCGCATAGCGGCCGGCGCGCAGCGAGCTGTCGAACATCTCGCGCACCATCTTGTCGGCCCCGGCCTGATAAAGCTCGTAGACATGCGTCCGGTCCCGCGCGCGTGCGATGACGAAAAGATCGGGGCGGATACGCTTGGCAAAGCGCACCAGCTTGGTCGTGGCCTTGGGGTCGTCGAGCGCGGCAACCAGCACCTTGGCTTTGCTTATGCCCGCGGCATGCAGCAGTTCGGGGCGGGTGGGATCGCCGAAAAAGCCCTTCATGCCGAAGTTGCGCATCAGTTCGATGGTCTGCATGTCGTGATCGATCACCACGGTCTGAAAGCCCGAGTTCTGCACCAGCCGGTTGACGATCTGGCCGAAGCGCCCGATGCCGGCGATGATGATCGGGCCCTGACTGTCGATGCGGTCGTCGGCGCGGGGTTCGGCCTTTTCCACCAGTTTGACCGAGAGCCGGTCGTAAAGAATGAACAGCGCCGGGGTGATCAGCATCGACAGCGCCACGACCATCAGCATCCGCTGCCCCAGCGCCTCGGTCAGCACGTTTTGCTGCAGGGCGAAGGAGATGAGCACGAAGCCGAACTCGCCCGCCTGCGCCAGCGATAGGGTGAACAGCATACGGTCGCGCCCCTTGAGCTGGAACAGCCCGCCCAGCACGTGCAGGATCGCGCCTTTGATGAGGATCAGCGCTGCCGTGGCCCCGAGCAGCAGAAACGGCTCGCGCAGGAAGTCGGCAAAGCTGATCCCGGCACCGACTGTGATGAAGAAGAGGCCCAGCAAGAGGCCTTTGAAGGGCTCGATGTCCGCTTCTAGCTGATGCCGGAACTCCGAGTTCGCCAGCACCACGCCCGCAAGGAAGGTGCCGAGCGCCGGGGACAGGCCCACCAGCCCCATCAGAAAGGCGATGCCGACGACGATGAGCAGCGCCACGGCGGTGAACATCTCGGGCAGGCGCGACGCGTTGATATAGCGAAACAGCGGGCGGGCGCCGTAGACCCCGGCGACGATGATCAGCGCGATCGCGCCCAGCGTGACCAGCGCCACGCCCCAGCCGGGCAGCCCCTCGACGATTGACATGCCATGGCCGCCATGCGCGTCCTCTGCCGCGCCATGCGCTCCGTCTGCCGCCACCAGCGGCGAGGCAAGGTGGCTGAGCAGCGGCATCAGAACCAGCATGGGGATCACCGCGATGTCCTGCGTCAGCAGTACCGAAAAGGCACCGCGCCCGCCGTTGGTTTGCATCAGGCCCTTTTCCGAAAGCGTCTGCAGCACGATGGCGGTGGACGACAGCGCAAAGATCATCCCGGCCGCCACCGCGGGCCGCCAGTCGAGCCCGAAGGCCATGGTCAGCCCGGTGACAGCCGCCAGCGTCAGCAGGATCTGCAGACCGCCAAGGCCGATCAGCCTGTGCCGCATGTCCCACAGCGCCTTTGGCTCCAGTTCCAAGCCGATGATGAACAGCATCATCACCACGCCGAATTCGGCGTAGTGGCGCAGATCGTCGGTGTGCGAGACCAGATTCAGCACCGGGCCGATCATGATCCCGGCCAGCAAATAGCCCAGTACGGACCCCAGCCCGAGCCGGGCGGCGATGGGCACCGCGATGACCGCTGCGGCGAGGTAGATCGAGGCCTGAAAAAGCGCGCTTTCCATGTCTGTCCCGTGACTTGCTTTGCTGGCGCATGATGGGACGGGATCGCGCCCGAAGACAAGCGGTGGCAGGCAGGGCTAACCGGATGCGGACGATTTACCGCTGCGCCCCGCGAAGCGGCGCCCGCGCCCCGGCCGGGCTGCGGTGGCTGCGCGCTTGACCGACGCGTGGCGGCGGCGTATTCCAGCGCCGTGGCGATTTGTTGACGGATTGCGGGCCACGTAAAACATGCCGCTAAAAGGTCGGACGAGAGAGCCCCTTTCGCTTGACCGCGAGTGGGGCTTTTTCATTTCCGGCGCAGAGGAACAGCCCGGACACAGAAAGGTGGAAGATCATGGCAGATTTCAAGAAGGCATCGCGGACCGAGCTGGTGCATGGCGGCACCAAGCGCAGCCAGTGGGGAGAGCTGAGCGAGGCAATCTTCCTCACTCAGGGCTTCGCCTATGACAGCGCCGAGCAAGCCGAGGCGCGCTTCATCAAGACCGAGGCGGATGAGTTTATCTATGCCCGCTACGGCAACCCGACCGTCGCCATGTTCGAAGAGCGCATCGCGCTGCTCGAAGGCGCCGAAGATGCCTTCGCCACCGCCTCGGGCATGGCCGCCGTCTCGGGCGCACTGACCGCGATGCTCAAGGCCGGTGACCGGGTGGTCGCGGCGCGCGCGCTCTTCGGGTCCTGCCTTTATGTGCTGGAAACCGTACTGACCCGCTTCGGCGTCGAGGTGGTCTTTGTCGACGGGGCCGATCTGCAGCAATGGGAAGAGGCGCTGGCGCCGGGGGCCGATCTGGTCTTCTTCGAAAGCATGTCGAACCCGACGCTGGAGTTGGTGGACGTCGAGGCCGTCTCCAAGCTCGCGCACGCCAAGGGCGCCAAGGTGGTGGTCGACAACGTCTTCTCGACCCCGGTCTACAGCCGCGCCATCGAGCAGGGCGCCGATGTGGTGGTCTATTCGGCGACCAAGCACATCGACGGTCAGGGCCGGACCCTGGGCGGGGTGATCCTCGGCACACGCGAGATCATCCGCGGCACCATCGAGCCCTACATGAAGCATACCGGCGGCTCGATGAGCCCGTTCACCGCTTGGGTCATGCTCAAGGGGCTGGAGACCATCGACCTGCGCGTGCGCGCCCAGACCGCCTCGGCCGAGGCCATCGCCAAGGCGGTGATCGACCATCCGAAGGTAACCCGCGTCAGCTACCCGGGGCTGGAAAGCCATCCGCAGCACGAGCTGGCGCAGCGCCAGCTTGGGGCAGGGGGCACGATGGTCGCCTTCGAGATCGAAGGCGGAAAAGAGGCGGCCTTCCGCTTTTGCAACGCGCTCAAGGTGATCTTGATCTCCAACAACCTCGGCGACGCGAAATCCATCGCCACGCACCCGGCGACGACCACCCACCAGCGCCTCAGCCCCGAGCAGCGCGAAGGTTTGGGCATCGGCGACGGTCTGATCCGGCTTTCGGTCGGAATCGAGGACACAGGCGATCTTGTTGCCGATATTCAACAAGCTCTTGATGAATCGTGAAGTTTTTGTGGCCGGGTGATTAAACGATTGCCCGGCCACATTTTTGCCCGCAATAGGTGATCCATACGGATAGGTGTGCTCGTATAAGTATCGTAAGTGGTAGAATTTCGGCTAAAACAACCTAAGTACGATGGAACGAACCCCCGCCTCGGAGGGCAGGAAATGAATGTGTATTCCCCGGTAGTAGACCGCAACCCGAACCGTGACGAAGCAGAGGCCGCGCTGGCCGTGCTGCGCAAATGGACCGAGGTGGCCGAAGACAGCGAAATCACGGATCTCGATCCGGCGCTGCTGAAGCTGCTTGGGGCGGCGCAGGATTACCCTGTGTTTTCACGCCAGTATCCCGAAGGCTTCACGGTCGATCCGTCCTACAAGGAGTCCCTGCCGGACCTGCAGAACGGGCCGTCGTCGCTGATCCGTGGCGAGAACCGCCGCATTCAGCATGTGGGTATCTCGAACTTCCGCCTGCCGATCAGCTATCGCACCAAGGAAGGTGCGCCCCTGACCGTCGAGACCTCGGTGACCGGCACGGTCAGCCTCGAGGCCGACAAAAAGGGCATCAACATGTCGCGCATCATGCGCAGCTTCTACACCCACGCCGAAAAGACCTTCAGCTTCGGCGTGATCGAGGCGGCGCTGGACGACTACAAGTCCGATCTGGAGAGCTTTGACGCGCGCATTCAGATGCGCTTCCGCTTCCCGATGAAGATGGACAGCCTGCGCTCGGGCCTGTCGGGCTACCAATACTACGATATCGCGCTGGAACTGATCGAACATGACGGCCTGCGCCAGCGCGTTGTGCACCTCGATTACGTCTACAGTTCGACCTGCCCATGCTCGCTGGAACTGTCCGAGCACGCCCGCCAGTTCCGCGGCCAGCTTGCCACGCCGCACTCGCAGCGCTCGGTGGCGCGCGTGTCGGTGGTGCTGACCGACGAGGAAGACTGGCTGTGGTTCGAAGACCTCGTGGGGCTGTGCCGCTCCGCGGTGCCGACCGAGACGCAGGTGATGGTCAAGCGCGAGGACGAGCAGGCGTTCGCGGAACTGAACGCCGCCAACCCTATCTTTGTCGAAGATGCGGCGCGTCTGTTTGCCGAGGCGCTGCAGGCCGACCCGCGCATCGGCGACTACCGCGTGCTGGCCAGCCATCAGGAAAGCCTGCACTCGCATGACGCGGTGGCGCTGCTGACCGAAGGTCCGACCTTCGCGCAGCAAAGCCTCGATCCGACGCTCTTCCCCAGCCTCATTCATCAGGGCTGAGAGCAGGTCTGGGCCTCGGCCCTGCCGCATTCCTGAGCATTCGCCTCATGCCGCCGGTCACTCCGGCGGCATTTTGCTGCAATGCAGCAAAAGTCGCGGGGTCGGGCATGACGGTAGGTATGCGGCGCGCCATCTTGCAGGTGGAGGGCAACGCAACCCACCGGAGGTCTGGCCATGACCACGAGCAGAACTGCGGAAAACGTCATGATCGCCATGGGGCGCGGCTCGCTGCGCGCCCGTATTGATGCCTATTTCACCCAGCTTGGGCTGGGCGTGAACCCCGGCGGGCTGGCGCGCGCGCGGCTGCGCGAGATCATCGTGCTGGAAAGCCAGACCGACGCCCGTCTGGCTGAAATGGGGCTCACGCGCGAGCAGATTTTGCCACATGTCTTCCGAGACCTTTTCGGCGACTGAGCCTTGCCAGAGCGCGGCGCTTGACAGGGGCGCTTGACAGGGGCGCTTGACAGGGGCGCGGTGCCGGGCGAAGGCTCTGGCCATGTTCGACATCCGCCCCGTTGCCTATGTTCTCGGCCTGCTCGTCACGACGCTTGGCGCCTGCATGCTCGTACCGCTTCTGGTGGATATCGCCGAGGCGCGCGGCGAGTGGCATGTGTTTCTCGAAAGCGCGCTGCTGACCATGTTGATCGGCGGGCTGATCGCGCTGTCCTGCGCCAACGCCGGGCGGCACGGGCTGACCCTGCAGCAGACCTTTCTGCTCACTGTCGGCGCGTGGGTCGTGCTGCCCCTGTTTGGCGGTATTCCCTTCATGCTGGGCGCCACCGAGGCGCGGCTGGTCGACGCGATGTTCGAGGCCATGTCGGGCGTCACCACCACCGGTTCGACGGTGTTCACCGGGCTTGATGATCTGCCCAAGGGCATCTTGCTGTGGCGCGGCATGCTGCAATGGCTGGGCGGGGTGGGGATCATTGTTGTCGCCATGGTGTTCCTGCCCGAGCTGCGCGTGGGCGGCATGCAGATCTTCCGCTCCGAGGCGTTCGAGACCATGGGCAAGATCCTGCCCCGCGCCACCGAGATCGCCTCGTCGATCTCGACCATCTACGTCGGCATGACGCTGGCCTGCGCCGCCGCCTACATGGTCTGCGGCATGAATGCCTTCGATGCCACGGTGCACGCGCTCACCACGCTTTCGACCGGCGGCTTTGCCAATTACGACGCCTCCTTCGGCACCTTTTCGGGCCCGGCGGAATATGTCGCGGCGTTCTTCATGCTCGCCGGGGCGCTGCCCTTCGTGCGCTATGTGCAGATGCTCAACGGCAACCACGTCGCGCTCTGGCGCGACAGTCAGGTGCGCGCCTTCTTCGGCACAGTGTTCGCGTTGGTGGTGGTGATGAGCGTGACCTTGGTGCTCAAGTTTCCGCACCACCCCGAGCAGGCGATCCGCGAGTCGCTGTTCAACATCACCTCGATCATCTCGGGCACCGGCTACGCTTCGGTCGACTATATGGCCTGGGGCGCCTTCCTGATCACTCTGTTCTTCTTCATCGGGCTGATCGGCGGCTGCGCGGGTTCCACCGCCTGTTCGGTGAAGATCTTCCGCTACCAGCTGCTTTTCGCCTCGATCCGCGTGCAGCTGCGCCGCATCCGCGCGCCGCATGGGGTCTTCACCCCGCGCTTTGAGGGGCGCCCCGTCAGTGACGAGGTGCTCAGCTCGGTGATGGCCTATTTCGTCTTCTTCGTGGTCTCGCTTGGTGTGCTGTCGGTGGCACTCGGGTTCACCGGGCTGGATTTCGTCACCTCGCTGTCGGGCGCGGCGACGGCGCTGGCCAACGTCGGGCCGGGGCTGGGCGACATCATCGGGCCAGCGGGCAACTTCGCCACGCTCAACGACACCGCCAAATGGATGCTTGTCTTCGCCATGCTGGTGGGCCGGCTGGAGATCATGGCGGTCTTTGTGCTGTTCACGACGCGCTTCTGGCGCGACTGAGGGCGCCTCCGGCGGGAGTATTTGGAGAAAGATGAAGTATAGAGCTCGCTCCTTTCATCTTTCCAGAAATACTCATGCAAGCCAGCCGCTGCAGCAATGGCCGGGACAGCGCGCCGCCCCGGCCATCATGGTCAGTCCTGCGGCACCAGCTTGCCGGGGTTCATGATGTTCTGCGGATCGAGGGCGCGCTTGATCTGGCCCATCACCTGCCACCCCTCGCCATGCTCGGCGTCCATATAGGCCAGTTTGCCATGGCCGACGCCGTGTTCGCCGGTGCAGGTGCCTCCGAGCCGCAGCGCGCGCTCGGCCATACGGTGCGACAGCGCCTTGGCGGTCTTCAGCTCCTCGGGGCTGTCCGGGTCGATGAGCAGGACGGCGTGGAAGTTGCCGTCGCCCACGTGGCCGAGGATCGGGCCGGGGATGCCGCTGGCGGCGATGTCGGCCTGCGTTTCTTCGACCGCTTCGGTCAGCTGCGAGATCGGCACGCAGATGTCGGTGACCACTGCGCGGGCGCCTTTGCGCGCCGCGAGGATGGCGTAATAGCCGTTATGGCGCATGGCCCAGAGCGCGCGGCGCTCCTCTTCGCGGGCGGACCACTCGAAGGGGCTGCCGCCGTTGTCGGCGACGATCTCGGCGAAGCGTTCGGCGTCCTGTTTCACGCTCTCGGGCGAGCCGTTGAACTCCACCAGAAGGTGCGGGCTCTCGGCCATCTCCATACCGGCATATTCCGAAAAGGCGCGGGCGGTGGCGGCATCGACAAACTCGATGCGGGCCATGGGGATGCCCATCTGGATTGTCTCCATCACGGCGGTCACCGCGCTGCCCATGTCGTCGAAGGCGCAGATGCCCGCGGAGACCGCCTCGGGGATGCCGTGCAGCCGCAGGGTCAGTTCGGTGACGAGGCCCAGCGTGCCCTCGGAGCCGACGAAGAGTGCCGTCAGGTCGAACCCGGCGGCGGATTTGCGGGCGCGGGTGCCGGTCTCGATCATCCGCCCGTCGGCCAGCACGGCCTTGAGACCCAGAACATTGTCGCGCATCGAGCCGTAGCGCACCGTGGTGGTGCCCGACGCGCGGGTCATCGCCATGCCGCCAAGCGAGGCGTTGGCGCCCGGATCGACCGGGAAGAACAGGCCGGTGGCACGCAGCTCCTCGTTCAGGGCCTCGCGGGTGACGCCGGGCTGGATGGTCACATCCATGTCGGCGGGGCGGATCTCCAGAACCTTGTTCATGCGGCTGAAGTCGACGGTGACGCCGCCTTGCACTGCCTGTCCATGGCCTTCAAGCGAGGTGCCGGCGCCCCAGCCGATCACCGGGCAGCCGTGTTCGGCGCAGATCTGCACGATGCGCTGCACCTCTTCGGTGGTTTCAGGATACGCGACGCCATCGGGCGGCGTCAGCGGGAAATAGGACTCGGATCGGCCGTGCAGGTCCAGTTCGGACTTGGAGCGGGTGAATCGTTCGCCTAGGAAGTGATCAAGAGCCTCCAGGGCTTCGGCGACGGGCATAGAGAACCTCCGTGGAAAATCGGGGCGACCTTATCCGCGCCGGGCGGGCTGGGAAAGCCATGCTACACGTGGCCGTGAGGCGCGAGGCAGGGCGCAGGGCAGGACGAAGGCGGAACAGAGGAATGCTGAGCCAACTGACGGCGCAATGGCGCGAAACACGCGCGCTGTGCAACCGGGGATGGGATACGCTGCGGCACAAGGGGCCGGGGCAGATTACCTTCTGGCTGATCGCGCTGTTCGTCGGGGCCGCCGCGGGCTTTGCCGCCTTGCTGTTCCGGCTTGCCATCGAGCGGCTGCAGGCCTTTGTCTACGGCACTGAGGACGTCAACCTGCTGGCCAGTTTCGCGCAGACCCTGCCGTGGATTTACGTGCTGCTGATCCCGGTGACGGGCGGCGCGGTGGTCGGGCTTATCTTGCAGAAGTTCACCCCTGATGGGCGCGTGCGCAGCGTTTCCGATGTGATCGAGGGCGCGGCGCTCAACGATGGGCGGGTAGAGAAGAAGGCGGGCATCGCCTCGGCGCTGTGCTCGTGGATCACCCTGTCGACCGGCGGCTCCACCGGGCGCGAGGGGCCGGTGGTGCATATCGCCGCGATGATCTCTTCTTGGGTGTCCAACCTTTTGCGCGTCGACGGGATCACCGGGCGCGATCTGCTGGGCTGCGCCGTGGCGGCGGCGGTTTCGGCCAGCTTCAACGCGCCGATTGCCGGGGCGCTGTTTGGTCTTGAGGTGGTGCTGCGCCATTTCGCGCTGCATGCCTTTGCCCCGATCGTCGTGGCCAGCGCCGCGGGCACGGTGATCAACCGGCTTTATTTCGGCGACGTCACAGAGTTCGTGCTGCCCGGCACCACCACCGTGCAATTCTATCTCGAACTGCCCGCCTTCTTTCTGATGGGGCTGGTCTGCGGGCTGGTGGCGGTGCTGATGATCAAGGCGCTGTTCTGGTCTGATGGCGTCGGCACGGCGATCCAGAAGCGCCTCGGGCTGCCGCATTGGCTGCGCCCGGCGGTGGCGGGGCTGATGCTGGGCGCCATCGCGATCTTCTATCCGCACATCATCGGCGTCGGCTATGAAACCACCTCGCGGGCTCTGTCGGGCCAGCTGACGCTGAATCAGGCGATGATTTTTGCCGTGGTGAAAGTGGCTGCGGTGTCGATCACCATGGCTGGGCGTATGGGCGGCGGCGTCTTCTCACCCTCGCTGATGCTGGGCGCGCTCACCGGGCTGGCCTTTGCGCATGTGGCCACGGGGCTCTTCCCCGAGCAAAGTTCGGTCTTCACGCTCTATGCGCTGGCGGGCATGGGCGCGGTGGCGGCGGCGGTGCTGGGCGCGCCGATCTCGACCACGCTGATCGTGTTTGAGCTGACCGGTGACTGGCAGACCGGGCTGGCGGTGATGATCTCGGTGTCGATGTCCACGGCGCTGGCCTCGCGGTTGGTGCATCGCAGCTTCTTCCTGTCGCAACTCGAGCGCCGCAACGTGCATCTTGCGGCCGGACCGCAGGCCTATCTGCTGGCGATGTTCCGGGTGCAGGGGGTGATGCGCAAACCCACTGACGAAGGCGCGGCGGATCAGGAGGCCTGTCTGCGGATGATCGAGCAGGGGCTGTTTCTCAATGCGCAGGCGACGCTGGAGGCGGCGCTGCCGCTGTTCGACAAATCAGGCGTGGCCTATCTGCCCGTGGTGACCCGCAAGAGCCGCGAAGACCCGCCGGTTCTGCAGGGGGCGCTGTTCCACGTCGATGCGCTGAAGGCCTACAACCGCGCGCTGGCCGCCACGGCAGAGGAAGAGCACAGCTGAGGCTGGCGCAGCAGAGGTCGTCACGCGCCGGCGCGGTGAGACATGCTTGAAAAACGGGCGAACCCCTGTGAGGTTGGTCCTGTGATCGGCGGTCTTTTGCCTTTTCTTGCCCCTGCACCGATTTTCTGACGTAGGGTCAGCGCGCGATGTCCTTTAAAAATCGCTCCGATTGGTCCATCTGGATTTATCATGATAAATTACAGACGAGGATGTCTATGACCCGATTTACGCGGCTCCCCAAGAAAGTCTGGGACTTACTGAACCCCACCGAGCCCTCGACGGGCTTTCTGGTTGGTTTCATGGCGAGCGCGATTTTGGTGTTTGCGGCAGGTCTGGCCATCGGCGGCCACATCTAAAGCACATCTGGGGCCCGGAGCCGCGAGGTCGCGGACATGGCGGACACCCCCAAGACCAATCGACACGACCGGTCTTGTACCGGCGGTCCTGTATGAAGACGCCCCCGCAGTGCGCTGCGAGGGCGTTTTGTTTTTTGCACGTGTCGCGGGCAAAAGTCCTCAGGCCAGTTCCAGCGTGACCTCGATGTTGCCGCGCGTGGCGTCGGAGTAGGGGCAAACCTCATGCGCGCGGTTGAGAATGGTCTCGGCGGTCTCGCGGTCCAGACCCGGCATCTTGGCGATCAGCTTTACCACCAGTTCAAAGCCGCCGCTCTCTTTGGCACCGATGGCCACCTCGGCATCCACCGTCGCCGCGTCCGGTACGGTGCCCAGCTTCTCGCTCTGCGCGACAAAGCGCATGGCGCTGAGGAAGCAGGCGGCATAGCCCATGGCGAACAGCTGTTCGGGGTTGTGCCCCTTGCCGGCACCTCCGAGTTCCTTCGGCGCGTTCATCGTCACGGTCAGCAGGCCCGAGGTCAGCTTGGTGATGCCATCACGGCCATTGCCCGAGGCTTGGGCCTGCGTGCGATACTTGATGTCGAGGGACATGGGCGGTCTCCTTTATCTCGCGATTAAATCGTGCGCGATAGATATGGTGCGCCGGGAGGAAGTCAATCGCTTGAGAAAGGATCGCGCGCGATTTATATTTCGCCCATGACACTCGCACCGCAAGACATGGTCTGTTTCTCGCTCTATTCCGCCGTGCATGCGCTGCAGCAGGCCTACCGCCCGCATCTGGAAAAGCTCGGGCTGACCTATCCGCAGTTTCTGGTGATGAGCGCGCTCTGGGCTGCAGAGGCGCCGCCGACGGTGGGGGCGTTGTCGCGCCAGTTGCAGCTTGAATCCAGCACACTGACACCGCTGCTCAAGCGGCTGGAAGGCATGGGTTTGGTGACCCGGCGGCGCGATGAACAAGACGAGCGGCAGGTGCGTATCAGCCTCACTGAAGCGGGGGCGGCGATGGAGGCGCGCACCGCGCATATCGCGGGCTGTATCTCTGAACAGGCAGGGATGAGCGTCGATGAGCTTCTGGCGCTGCGCGATCAGGTCAGCCGCCTGCGGGACAATCTGCGCAAGGACTGAGTGCGCCCCGAGACAGGCGCGGCGCAGAAAAAAGCCGGCCCCGAAAAGGGACCGGCGCGCAGGTGATGGAGGCAAGGCGCGGGGCCGGGTGCCTCAGACCTGTTCGACCGCCACGCCATCCTGCAGATCGAAGGCGAGGTAGCCCTTGATCTCAGAGGCTTCGGGTTTCGGGTCGGTGTAGGAATAGACCGCATTGTCGTAGCTGCGGCTTTTCGAGGCGATATGGTAGTGCTCGGCGTCGCCAAGGGCGGCGCTGGTGCTCCGGTATCCGCTCGGTTCGAGGAAGGCCATGGCCACGTCCTCGCGCGGGAAGTAGATGGTCTGGGGCTTGTCGCCCTCGGTCAGCTCCAGCGCGCGGGTGCTTTCGCCGAGAACCGCGCCGCCGGCGCGAATGACCCAAGTGCCCGTGGCCGGGCGGACGGCAATCTGTTTCAACATCATGTCTCTCCCGTTATCCGCCCATCATATACCAACGCCAGTGCGACAGTCCTGTGTCAAAGCGGCGCGCAGGCCGCTTCGAGCCAGTCCCGCACGGCGCCTGTGACAAGCGGAGCGATGCGTTCGAAAACCCCGGCGTGATAGCTGTCGAGCCAGTCACGTTCCGCAGCGGTCAGCAGTCCCGTGTCAATCAGACGCCGGTCAATCGGCACCCAAGTCAGGGTTTCGAAGCGCAGCATATCGGCGACGCTTTGGCCGGGCAGGGGAGACGCGGGTTCCACCGCGATGAGGTTCTCAATGCGGATACCATAAGATCCCTCGCGATAGAAGCCCGGCTCGTTGGAAAGGATCATCCCCGCTTCCAGCGGCACGGTGCCGGTGCGGGCGATGCGCTGCGGCCCTTCGTGCACCGACAGGTAAGCGCCGACGCCATGGCCGGTGCCATGGCCATAGTCGAGCCCCGCTTCCCACAGGTGCATCCGCGCCAGCGCGTCTATGTCGCGGCCCGCCAGGCCTTTGGGAAAGCGCAGCCGCGACAGGCCGATCATCCCCTTGAGCACACGGGTGAAGGCGGCGCGCTCTTCGTCGCCCACGGCGCCGATGGCCATGGTGCGGGTGATGTCGGTGGTGCCGTCCACGTATTGTCCGCCGCTGTCGATCAGCAGCAGCTCGCCCGCCTGTACCGTGCGGTTCGTCTCTTCGGTGACCCGGTAGTGCACGATGGCCCCGTTGGGCCCGGCTCCAGAGATGGTCTCGAAGGAGATGTCGCGCAGCGCGTTGGTGGCGCGGCGTTCCTCTTCCAGCGCGACGACGGCGTCGATCTCGGTGAAGGCGCCGGGCGTCTGGCTGTCCACCCAGTGCAGGAAGCGCACCATGGCCGCGCCGTCGCGCAGATGCGCCTCGCGCGCGCCCTGCAGTTCGGCGGCGTTCTTGCGCGCCTTGGGCAGCAGGCAGGGGTCGGCGGCCTCGATGATCTCGCGGCCCTCCAGCGCATCGAGCACCGCGACGGGGCAGCTGGCCGGATCGATCTGCACCGGACCTTCCAGCGCGGCGAGCGCACCGGCAAAGGCCTCGGGGGCGGCGATCTCGACCTTCGGGCCAAGGTGTTCGCCCAGCCCCGTAAGCTTCTGCCCCGCCATGAAGAGCGATACATGCCCGTCCGTATGCAGGATGGCAAAGCCATGCGGCACCGGGTTGCGCGGCACATCCGAGCCGCGGATGTTGAGCAGCCATGCAAGGCTGTCGGGCAGGGTGATCACGCAGGCCTGCGCCTTGGCAAGACCCTTCGAAAGCCGGTCGATCTTCGCCGCGTGCGCCTCGCCGGCCAGTTCCACCGGCTGAACAAAGACCTCGCCCATGGGCGGCGCGGGCTGATCAGCCCAGATCCGGTCCACGAGGTTGTCGCAGCGGCGCAGTGCCACCGGCCCAAGCCCGCGCTCCAGTGCGCGCATCTGGTCCACCGAGAAGAGCCACGGATCGATGCCGACGCTGCCGCCCTCGGGCAGCGCGTCGGCGATCCATTCGGCCAGCCCGACCTCGGGCCAGTCCACCGGGGTGAACTCCTTGGCGACCTGCGCCTTGACCTGCACCCGGTAGCGCCCGTCGACGAACACGCCCGCCCGATCCGTCAGCGCCGCGCAATAGCCGGCCGAGCCCGTGAAGCCGGTGAGCCACGCCAGCCGGTCATCGCGCGGCGCGACGTACTCGCCCTGATGCGCGTCGGCGCGCGGCACCAGAAAGCCGCTCAGCCCCTCTTTGGCCAGTTCGCTGCGCAGTGCGGCCAGCCGCGGCGGGCCCTGCTCGGGGGATGCGCTCTGCTCGAAAGTCTGGAACATGCGGCGGTCTCCTGATGTCATGTGCAGAAAAAAAGAGGAGGGGCGCTGCCCCTCGTCGTCATCTCGCTTGCGCCTAGACGAAGCGGCAGGCGCGCATCTTCGTCTAGATACAAATATCCCGGGGAGCCCGAGGGGCAGCGCCCCTCGGCCTTGGTTCGGCTTACATGGCGCGCTTCATGCCCATGACACGCGCCCGCGCCCGCGGGTCGGAATCGAACAGCGCGGCAAGCTGCTCGGTCATCGCGCCGGCCAGTTGCTCGACGTCGGTGATGGTCACCGCGCGCTCGTAGTAGCGGGTCACGTCGTGGCCGATGCCGATGGCCAGCAGTTCCACCTGCTTCTTGCGCTCGACCATGGCGATCACGTCGCGCAGGTGTTTCTCGAGGTAGTTGGCGGGGTTCACCGAAAGCGTGGAATCGTCCACCGGCGCGCCATCGGAGATCACCATGAGGATCTTGCGCGCCTCGGGGCGGTGCGCCATGCGGCGGTGCGCCCATTCCAGCGCTTCGCCGTCGATGTTCTCTTTCAGCAGGCCCTCTTTCATCATCAGCCCGAGGTTGTCGCGCACCCGGCGCCACGGCGCGTCGGCGCTCTTGTAGATGATGTGGCGCAGATCGTTGAGGCGACCGGGCTGTTGTTCGCGGCCCTCGTTGAGCCACTTCTCGCGCGCCAGCCCGCCCTTCCACGCGCGGGTGGTGAAGCCGAGGATCTCGACCTTCACCGAGCAGCGTTCAAGGGTGCGCGCCAGCACGTCGGCACAGATCGCGGCAATGGAGATCGGCCGGCCGCGCATCGAGCCAGAGTTGTCGAGCAGCAGCGTCACCACCGTATCGCGGAACTCCATGTCCTTCTCGACCTTGAACGACAGCGGCGTGGTGGGGTTGGCGACAACGCGGGCAAGCCGGCCGGCATCCAGCACGCCTTCCTCCTTGTCGAACTCCCACGAGCGGTTCTGCTGCGCCTGCAGGCGGCGCTGCAGCTTATTGGCAAGCCGCGAGACCGCGCCCTTCAGCGGCTCAAGCTGCTGGTCGAGATAGGCGCGCAGCCGTTCCAGTTCCTGCGCCTCGGCCAGTTCTTCGGCGGGAATCTCTTCGTCGTGGGTGGAATCGAAGACCTTGTATTCGGGGTCCGCCTCGGAGGCCGGAGCAGGGGCGGGCGGCTCCATCGGGGCCTCGCCTTCGGGCATCTCGGCCTCTTCGCCAAGCTCCTGATCGGCCATCTCGTCGGCGGAAACCTGTGCCTGGCTCTGATCCTGGGTCTGCTCCTGCGACTGCTCGGGCGACGCCTCGGCCTCGTCGTCGTCCTGATCGTCCTGACCGGTGCTGTCGGGCTGCTGATCGTCGTCCGAGCCGGGATCAGCCTCCTCCTCGGACTCATCGTCAAGCTGATCGGGATCCTCGCCAAGCTGATCGCCATAGCCCAGATCGGTGATCACCCGCCGCGCGAAGCGGGCGAAGGCGGCCTGATCGGCAAGCGTCTCCTGCAGGTCTTCGAGCGTGCCGCCGGCCTGCTCTTCGATGAAGCCGCGCCACAGTTCCATCACATGGGCGGCGTCCTTGGGCAGTTCGCGCCCGGTGGCGAGGTGGCGGATCAGATAGCCCGCGGCCACCGGCAAGGGGGCCTCGGAGGCTTCGTTGACCTGACCATAGCCGCGGCGCGCCGCCTCATGGCCGATCTTGGCGTCGATATTGCCGGCGGTGCCGGGCATGTCGCGGGCGCCCATCGCCTCGCAGCGGGCGGTCTCCATCGACTCGTAAAGCTCGCGCGCGATGTCGCCCGGCGGCGCGTAGCGGGCGTGCGTCGCGCCATCGTGGTAGCGCCGGTACAGCGCCAGCGCATCGGCGGTGCCGCGGGCCAAAAGCACCTCGTCGCGGCTTAGCCGGCGCGACACCTGCGGCAGGCGCATGATGTCGCCGGAGACGCCCGAAGGGTCGACGGAATAGTTCACCGAAAGCTCGGGGTCGTCGGCCATGACCTTGGTGGCCTCGGCCAGCGCCTTCTTGAACGGATCTGCGGGGTTGTCGGTGTCGCGTGCCATGGGCACAGGTTTCGCGCCGTGGCGGGGAATTGGCAAGAGGGAAGGCGCGCGCGAAGCACACATCTTTCGCGCGCGGAGCCTTTGCCTCCCCTAGCTTCCCGCGCTCAGCCCCGCGCAGGCGTCGGCGCGCCGCTCAAACAGCGCGGCGCTCTGCCGATCGCCCTTGAGCAGCGAGCGGTAGAGCAGCCGCGCATCGGGCAATTCTTCGAGGATCACGTCGCGCAGCGCGGTCTGCGACAGACCGGCGGCGCGGGCGCGGGCGGCAAAATCACCGGCCAGCGCCTCGCTGGTCGGCGCGGCGCCGGCAAACGCCGGGTGATCGGCCGCCTCCAGCGCGGCGCCCTGCCAGAGCGCGGCGCAGCGCGCGGCGGCCTCGCCTGCGGCC